>JBDQIL010000061.1:0-9800 GCA_040264415.1 Myxococcota bacterium | reverse complement strand
GCGCGGAGGTGAACACCTACGGCACCGACGCCCTGGACGACGACACCGACGCCGACGGCCTGAGCGATGGCGCCGAGGTGAACACGTACGGCACCGACGCCCTGGACGACGACACCGACGCCGACGGCCTGTCGGATGGCGCGGAGGTGAACACCTACGGCACCGACGCCCTGGACGACGACACCGACGCCGACGGCCTGTCGGATGGCGCCGAGGTGAACACCTACGGCACGGACGCCCTGGACGACGACACCGACGCCGACGGCCTGTCGGACGGCGCCGAGGTGAACACGCTCGGCACCGACGCCCTCGACGACGACACGGACGCCGACGGCCTGTCGGACGGCGCCGAGGTGAACACGTACGGCACCGACGCCCTCGACGACGACACCGATGACGACGGTCTGTCGGACGGCGCCGAGGTGAACACGTACGGCACCGACGCCCTGGACGACGACACCGACGACGACGGTCTGGAAGACGGCGATGAGATCTCCCTCGGCGCCGATCCCCTCTACGAAGACTCCGACTTCGACGGCCTGCTCGATGGCGCCGAGGTGAACACGTACGGCACCGACCCCACCGACGCAGACACCGACGGCGGGACGGTCGGCGACGGGGTCGAGGTGCTCCTCCGAGAGACCGATCCCAACGACGCCTCTGACGACCTCGACGATGACCAGGGCGTCGAGCTGGACGAGGACGACGTCGGCCTGCTGGGCGGCCACATGGACGTCGACACCAGCACCTCGCTGGCCACGGTGGGCTCTGGCAGCACCGACGGCCACGAGCACGAGTACGACGACGACAACGACGTCACCACCGTGGATTGGTTCGACGTGCAGTCCGGGCGGCTCGACCAGATCGATGACGTGATCACCGACGTCAACCAGCCCTTCAAGATCCTGGTGGCCAACGCCGACCTGTCCCCGGGCGCCCGGCTCGTGGTCAACGACACCTACGACTCCACCGACCCCACCACCTGGGTCGATGCCACCACCTACGACGACACTGCCGTCGCCGACCTGCCGATCTACTCGCTGAGCGGCGTCGCGGGGACCACCCAGCTCACCGCCTTCGAGGTGGGCTTCCACGAGCTGGCGATCCCTCTCGGGGGGCTCATCAACACCAAGACCGGCTGCGTGCGGAGCAACGACGCCGGCCTCTATGGCGAGTGGCGGAACGGCGCGCTGACGGTGCAGGTGGTCGAGGTGGACGCCTCGACCCTCGCCGACAGCTTCGGCACCGACACCTCCTTGAGCAACGGCGGCGTTCAGGGGGTGGCCACGTCGGGGCTGCTGTGGGAGTCCACCATCTTCTGGCACTGGTCGGGCGGCAGCTGCTACGGCGAGTCGGGCTGGACCGCGCCCTGAGCGAGCCGCGAACCTGCGCGGGTCGTCGGCCCGCGTCTCAGGGGTTCAGGCCGCCGTCGCGCCCAACACCACCAGCCGCTCGGCCAGCACCAGCAGGTCCACCGGCCAGTAGGCCCGTGGCCGCGGGCGCACGACGCCGGGGAGGCCGGCGATGGGCCGACAGGTGAGCACCCGGTCGACCCAGGCCGGCGGCAGGGCACGGGCGCCGTGCACGGCCCCCATCAGGGCGCCGGCGATGGCGGCGTTGGTGTCGGTGTCGCCGCCCATGGCGACGGTGCGGGCCAGGCCCTCCTCCACCGTCGGGGCGGTGAGCAGCTGATGGAAGGCGTTGTGCAGGGCGATGCGCACCCAGCCCATCTTGGCGCCGTCCACCTGGTCTGGGGGGGCGGCGCGGGCCGCGTCGAGCCGCGCCACCAGCTCGGCCTGCCCGTCGGCGTGGGCCTGCTCTCGGGCCACCTGCCACGTCTCGTCTGCCGACAGCCCCGCCCGGATGGCCGCGGCCATCGCCACGGCGAAGGCCGCCGAGGCCCCCTGGCAGACGGGGTGGGGGTGGCTGAGCTGGCTGTCTTCGATCGCGTGCGCTGCCAGGCGAGTGGCGGAGAGCCGCCATCCCCACACGGCCAGCGGGCTCACCCGCATGAGGGCGCCGTTGGCTTCGCTCGTGGCGTTCGCGGCGGACCGCGCAGCCGGCGCAGCGGGCTCGCCGGACCGCAGCGCCTCGCTGGCCGCGCCGAGGGCCATGGCGGTGGTGCCGCCCAGGTCGAATGGGCTGGAGTCGTACCAGGTCGCGTACGCCGCGGCCGTGGTCTCGGGGTCGAAGCGGCCCGCCTGCACGATGCCGCGTGCCAGGGCCAGGGCCAGCTCGGAGTCGTCGGTGGGCTGGCCGGCTAGCGTGCGCCAGTGGCCCCCATCGACCAGCGCGCGCACCCCGTCGGGGAAGTCGCGCCGCACGCGGTGGCCGGGCTGGAATTCCACCCGGGCGCCCAGGTCGTCGCCGGCCACCTGCCCGAGCAGGCAGCCACGAGCGCGGTCGAGCACCCCGTCGTCGGCGAAGCGATCGCTGGCCGCAGCGAACACGAGGTCGGCGCCGGTGACCGGCTCGCGGGCGCCGAGCGCCCCGGTCGCGTCTCGGGCGGCGAGGGTGGCCGAGAACGACGGGTGGCCGCAGAACAGGCGCCCGCCGGGGTGGCAGCGCCCCGCCGGGTCGTAGGCCACCGGGCGCCCGGCGGCGTCGAGCACCACCCCGCCCACGGCCCGCAGCAAGGCGTGTCCGGCCGCGAAGTCGTGGCTCACGGGGCCGCCGAGGCTGGTGGCGACCTCGCCCTCTCCGGCGGCCACCAGGGCCATGCGGTAGGCGAGGCTGACCATGGCGCGGAAGCGGGCGGGGGCCACCCAGCGGGCGTTGGCCTCGCTGCGTCGGTCGGCGGCCTGGCTGACCAGCACGGTGTGCGCTCGGCCGATCGCGGTGGCCCAGGCCCGCTCGACCGGCGCGCCGTTGCGCCTGAGGGGGCCGCAGCCTTCGGCCCACGCGAAGACGTCGTCGCCGCCCAAGGGGCTGGCGTAGGCCCACACCACGCCCAGTACGGCCCGGCCCTCCCACAACAGGGCGATCGAGACGGCCGCGCCGCGCCCGCCGCGCTGCATGGCCGAGGTCCCGTCGTTGGGGTCGACCACCCACATGGGCCAGCCCGATCCGGTCGAGCCGGTCTCCTCGCCGCGGAAGGCCCAGCCGGGCGTGGCTGCGAGCAGGCGGTCGCGGATCATGGCCTCGGCCTCGTCGTCGGCCGGGCACTTTCCGATGGGACCGCGGGGGCCCTCGGGGCGCCGGAACTCGTCGCGCAGGTGGTCGGCTGCGGCGCGCGCGGCGTCGGTGGCTGCGGCGAGGGCGGAGGTCAGGTCGGGGAGCGCTGGCATTGGCCCGCCGTATCGCGCCGCGTCCGGCCCTGGGCCGGGCCGCGGGCATCCATCGGGGTATCGGGGCCCCATGCTCGCCGCCGTCATCGCGCTCACCCTCTCCGCTGCCGCCGATTCGGCGCCAGACCCGGCCGCCGCCGCCCTCGACCGGTCCCGCGTCCGCGTCGATCGCGCGGGGATGGCCACCTTGGGTGGCTGGGCGGTGGCCAACCTCGCGGTGGGGGGCGTGGGCATGGCCACCGCCTCCGACCCCCGCGTGGTCGCGTTCCACCAGGGAAACGCCGCTTGGAATGTGGTGAACCTCGGCATCGCCGGCGCCTCGCTGTGGTCGATGTCCAGAGAGCGTCCGGGCGACGGGGGGCTGCCGGGCGCCGTCGAGCGTGAACACCGGGCCGAGGTCGCGTTGGCCCTGAACGCGGGCCTCGACGTGGCCTACGTCACCGCGGGCGCGTGGCTGTGGGAGCGCGGCGGGCGGCTCGGTGCGGCCCGACAGGCCGGCTTCGGCCAGGCGCTGGTGTTGCAGGGGGCCTTCCTGCTGGCCTTCGACCTCGCGCTGCTCCGGGTGCACCGGCGGGCCCCCGCCCTCGCCCTCGATCCGTGGCTGACGGCCGCTGCGGATGGCGCGGAGGTCGGTGTCTCGCGGCGCTTCTGACGGCCCCCTGGGCGCCCGGCGCGGTACCGTGCTGCGATGAGCGAGATCCCGAGAGCGCTGCTGTATGCCTTCGACGCGTTGCCGGTGGCGACGCTGGTGGGCTTCGTGCTCTGGGCCGTCTGGCAAGAGCGGGTGCGGGTGGGGGGCCTGCTGGGCCGCACCCGCAAGCTGCCCGGCCCCACCGCCGACGCCCTCGAGCGCCTCGCAGGTGGGCTGGGGCTGGCCTTCGAGGGTGAACGCGCGCACCCCCACGTCAGCATGGTGGGGGAGTACCGGGGCTACAGCGTGTCGGTGCGGGTCGAGCGCCTGGCGAGCCGTCGGAGTGACCCCATGCCCGCGCTGCGGCTGGGGGTCGAGGTCACGCCGCGGGCGCTGCACCCGCCCGGCAGCCTCGCTGACAGCGACCTGCCGCCCGACTGTGCGCTGACGTGGCGGTCCTGGCGCTGCGAGCAGGTCGTGTTCCCCCCGCTGGAGGTGCGGCCGCGCCTCGACGAGGCCATCGACCACCTCGCCCCTCTCGACGCGGCGGCGGCGGCGCCGTGGGAGGCGGTCGGCGCGGCCCGCGGCCTGCGCGGCTTCGGCCTCAACCGCTCGGGACTGCCCACCCTGGCCGGTGACGTGGGCGCCCTCGCGGTCGAGGCCGAGCCGCGCGGCATGCGCCCAGACGTCTCGTGGCGGGTGCGGGTGGTGCCGGCCCGTCGGGTGCGCGGCTTGCACCTCATCGCCGCCGACGGCGATCCGGGAGGCGGTCGCACGGGAAACCCGGTGTTCGACCGCTTCGTGCGCGTCGACGGTCCCGGCGCGCCGTGGCTCGGCCCCTGGCTGGCGGCCGATGAGCGGTCGGGCCCGCTGCTCGAGGCCCTTCACACCCACCCGGGCTCGCGCGTGTCCGACGGGGTGGTCTGGTTGACAGCGCCGGCCACCGACCCCCTCGCCTTCGCCGCCCTGCTCGACGAGGCGTTGGCCCTCGCCCGTGTGCTCCATGCCCCCGAGGGGTCGCCGTCCTCGGTATAGTCGTCGCCGATGCCCCGCCGCCGCTCCACCCTTCAGCGCCTGCTCCGCCGCCTCCTGGCGTCCGGCCGGGGCGAGGTGCGGGCCATGGAAGACGCGCTGCACATCGCAGGGGTGATGCAGTTCATCGCCATCTTCTTTGTGACGGTCGGGCTGCCCGCCATCCTGCTCGCCTACTTCGGCGTGGCCTCCATCCGGGTGGAGGAGCAGAGCGTGGGCGGCGAGATCGAGCGCGACGCGGTCGCCCTGGCCGACACCTTCTGGAGCCAGACCGACCGCCGCTTCTCGGGCTTTGAGGAGCGCGTGCTGAACCGCCTCGAGGCGGGCCGCAGCCCGCTCGAGAGCCCCGGCGAGCTCCACCCGGCCCTGCTGGTGGCCCTGCGCTTCTCGCAGGAGGGGCGCCTGCTCGCCCCCTTCGTCGAGGAAGACGCCCGCGCAGCGAGCGCGTCGCGTCGCCCCCTCGACCCCGGCCTGCAGGCGGCCTGGGTGCTCGAACGCGATGGTGCGCCGCCCGCTGCGGTGGCCGACGCCTACGACGCTGTCGCCGGCGCCGGCCGCTCCCGCGCCGTCGAGGGCCGCGCGCGCTTCGACGCCGCCCGAATGCGGGCCGCGGCCGGCGACATCCGCGGCGCCGAGGACCGCCTCATCACCGTCGAGGCGCGCTTCGGTGGCGCCCGCGACCCGTGGGGCTTCCGGTTGGCCGATCTGGCTCGCCTGGAGCAGGCCCGCCTGCTGCTCGCCCACGAGCAGGGCGCTGGGGTCGCGGCCCTTCGGGATCTGGTCGAGGACATCCTCGCGGCCCGTTGGGTGGTCGGAGAGGGCGGCGAGGCGGCGGTGGCTCGGCGGGCGCTGTCGCTGCTCGAGCCCTTCGGCCGGCGCGAGTGGGTGACTGGCGCGCGCGGCCGGGTCGCCGAGCGCACCGCGATGCTGTACTGGGCCGACGAATTGCTGCCGGAGCTGCGTCGCCTCCAGGCGAGCGCGAGCGACCTGCGGATCGGGCCGGGCGCCTTGCGCTGGCGGGTCGGAGAGCGCGGCATCTGGGCAACCACCTGGTGGGAAGACGAGCTGTTCGCCTTCGGGCTCGACCGCGAGGCCCTGCTGGGCGAGCTCAAGGCCGACGCCCGGGGCTTGGCCCTGCCCGAAGCCCCCGTGAGCGCCTGGATCGCCGGGCCCGGCGAGCTCCCACCGACCCGCGCCCTCACGCAGCGCAGCCTCGCCCCCTGGCTGCCGGGCTGGCAGTTCGTGGTCGAGCACCGCGATCCGGAGGCCCTGGCCGCCCTGCGCCGCGAGCGCCGCAACCAGCGGGTGGGCGTGGTGGGGCTGGCGGTCGTGCTGCTGGTCTTTGGCGCGCTGGTGTCGGCCCGCCTCATCAAGCGCGAGCTCGACGTCGCCCGCATGCAGACCAGCTTCGCCGCCAACGTGAGCCACGAGCTGCGCTCGCCCATCACCCAGATCCGCCTCAAGGGCGAGAGCTTGCTGCTGGGGCTGGCCGACACCGAGCAGGAGCAGCAAGACGCGTACCACGCCATCGTGCGGGAGAGCGAGCGCCTCAGCCGGCTGGTCGACAACGTGCTCGACTTCGCGGCCATCGAGCGGGGGAAGAAGAGCTACCTGCTCAAGCCCGGCGACCTCGTTGACGCCGTGATGCGGGCGGTAGACAGCGTGAGCAGCGCGGTCGAGGTGGCCGACAAAGAGCTCGACGTCGAGCTGCCCGACGACCTGCCGGTGGTGCACTTCGACGCCGACGCGGTGGCCCAGTGCGTCATCAACTTGGTGAGCAACGCCGCGAAGTACTCCGATCCGGGTGGCTGGATCGCCGTGCGCTTTCGCGTGATCGACCGCTTCGTCGAGGTGGCGATCTCCGACCGCGGGATCGGAATTCCACCCCACGATCTCCGCCAGATCTTCGAGCCCTTCTACCGCAGCAGCGACTCGCTCGCGCGCCGCCGCAAGGGCACCGGGATCGGGCTGACCATCACCCGCTACATCATGCGGGCTCACGGCGGCGACGTCTCGGTCTCGTCCCGTCCCGGAAAGGGCAGCACCTTCACGCTGCGCTTTCCGCTCGTCCCCCCCGATGCGCGCTCCCCGAGCGGGCGCGATATGCGGTCTCACACTCCCCAAGGAGCCTGATTCATGGCGCGCATCCTGTTTGTCGAGGATGAACAAGAGGTCCTGAACACCCTCACCAAGTTCTTCACGCGCGAGGGCCACGAGGTTCACGGCGCCCGCACGGGCGCCGACGCGCTCGATCTGGCCGAGCGCCACCCCCCCGACGTGGCCGTGCTCGACGTCATGCTGCACGAGGGGCCCGCCGGCCCCGACGCCATGGACGGCTACGAGATCTGCAAGGCGCTGCGGGAGTCGGGCTTCGATCGCCCGGTCATCTTCGTCACCGCCCGCTCCAGCGAGCAGGACAAGCTGGTCGGCTTCGAGATGGGGGCCGACGACTACGTCACCAAGCCCTTCTCGCTGCTCGAGCTGAAGGCCCGGGTCGAGGCGTGCCTGCGCCGCGCCGGCGGGGTGAAGCGCATCCACCGCTTCGACGACGTCACCGTCGACCTCGACCAGTACACCATCGAGCGCCCCGACAAGACCGAGCGCCTGTCGAACCGAGAGCGCGACCTGCTGCAGTTCTTCATCCAGAACCGCGGCCGCATCCTGTCTCGTGAGGAGCTGCTCAAGCGGGTCTGGGGCTACAAGGCCGGCATCGCCACCCGCACGGTCGACACCCACGTGCTCACGGTGCGCAAGAAGCTGGGCGACGACGCCCAGAACCCCAAGTTCATCGAGACCCTGCACGGGGTGGGCTACCAGTTCATCGCCGAGGGCGGCGGGTGATCTGGGGCCTCCTGGCCGCGCTCGCTGCGCCGGCGTGGGGGTCGGGCCCCGAGGTGTGGGCCGCGCTGTACAACGGCCGGCTGATGGCCAGCGCCGACCGCGACCAGGTAGCCGCCATCGCCGTCTACGAGACCCTGCTGGCCGATCTCTCCGACGGCGATCCCTTGCGGGCCGAGCTGTCGCTGTGGCTCGGCCTCGCCCAGCTCGACGACGGGCGCGCCGACGCCGCCGTCGAGAGCCTGCGCGACGCGGCGCGCCTGGGGCAGGCCGACGTGCGGTTGCGGGCCCGTCGCACGCTGGCCGACCTGCAGCTGCGCGAGCGGGCCATCGTGAGCCTGCCGTTCAGCACGACCTTCTCGGATGGCGTGGGGCCGGTGGTGCGCGGCTGGACCCACGGCCTGCCCGGCGCTCTCTCGGTGGCGCCTGGCGACCCCGCAGACGGCCTCGTGCTGTCGTGGGCGGTCGATGTGCAGGCCGCTGAAGACGACTTCGTGCGGTTGGAGCTGCAGCCGACCGCCGGGCCCGTGGCCCGTGTGCGCCTTCGCCTCCGCTCGACCGCCTTCGAGGCCCAGGTGCGGGTGATGGTGGAAGACTCGCAGGGAGAGCGCTGGACCGCCCCGGTTCAGGCGGTGCCCGCGGGCACGTGGGTGGGGATCGACCGGAGCCTGCTCGACTTCGCGCCGGCCGACGCCCCCGCCGCCCTGCGCCGCCCCGACGCCGGGCAGGTGCGGGCCGTCGAGATCCGCGACGTCACCGGGTACCACAGCATTGACCGTGGCGAGAACGTTCTCTGGATCGACGACCTCGACGTGCGGTAGCCCGCTGCCGGGCTCAGGACGCGGCCGCCCAGGTGGTGCCATCCCACGCGAGCAGGTGCGGGCTCAAGCGATGGGCGCGCGTGGCGTACACCTCGCCGGCGAGGTCGGACAGCGCGGCCCTGGCTGCGGGGTCTGGCGTTGGCGCGAGCAGCAAGACGCCGCGGGCTGGGGCCGCCGCCAGGCAGCCCGCGGGCAGCCGGTCGGTGAGCCCGGGGTGCCACAAGCAGGTGGCGTCGAAGGTGCCGCCGGCGAGCACCTGCAGCACCGGGAGCGCGCCCTCCACCTGCAGGGGGAGCCGGGCGAGGTTGCGCCGGGCGAGCGCCCAGAGGGCTGGGTCAGGCAGCCGGAGGCGGTCGGTGTCGAGGGCCGAGAGCACCCGCACGCTGCCGCCTTGATCGTGCACCAGGCCCAGCAACAGCTCGCCTGCGAAGGGCCGGGCGAGGTCTTCGATGGTGCGCAACATGGGGAGCACCTGGTCGGGCTCCAGGCGGTCGGTGTCGGTGGCCTCGGGCAGGGCCTCGACCGCCGACGCCACCACGTCGTGGAGCGCGTCGGGGTCGCGCTGCACGTCTCGCCAGGCCCACGCGAGGTCCAGGGTGCCCACCCGGTCGCCGGTCTCGACCTGCAAGGCGAGCGCCCGCAGCACCGTGACCCGCACGCCGTCGAGGCCGCCGAGGGCCTCTGCCACCAGGACGGTGAAGCCGTCTGGGGTGACCGGCGCGCTCACGGGGTGGGCGCGGCGGCGGCCTCGACCGCCTGGCACGAGGCCCGTGCGAGGTAGGTCTCGAAGTCGAAGTCGGGGCTGTTGGCGTCGTCGTGGCAGGTGACGCACCCGGCCTCGGTGATGGCGCCGCTGCCGCTGCGGGTGTTGTCGAGGTGCGGCCGCATCGGGCCGTGGCACGCCTCGCACTGCACGCCCTTCCACTTGCGCACGTTGGCCTCGGTCAGGGCGCCGAAGCCGCCGGGCTGGCCGAAGGCGGTGCTGTGGCACCCGACGCACTCGGGGTTGTCGGCCTCCTGCTTGCGGAGGAGCGACATCCACGCCTGGGCGTGGTCGGAGAAGGACCAGCGCGCGAACTCCTGGGCGTGGCAGTTCACGCAGGCACCGGATGAGGCATAGCCGGCGTCGCCCGCCGGGATCGGCTCGGCGGCGACCCGCGCGGCCTGGTCGATGGAGGCGGCCTTGAAGTC
>JBDQIL010000060.1:0-9815 GCA_040264415.1 Myxococcota bacterium | reverse complement strand
GGCTGGGTGGGCCCCGCGGTGGGCTGGGCCCTGCTGGCGCCGCTGGCCCGCCTGCTGCAGGGACCCGCCGTGGCCGTGCCCCGCAGCGAGGCCGTGCGACACGCGCTCAGCTTGGGCGCCGACGGGCTGTTCCTGGTGCGGGCCGCGGCCGACCTGTTGGTGTTGAAGGGCGAGCAGGAGTCGGCCGGGCAGATCGAGGCCCTGCTGGCGCGCAGCTGCCAGCGGCTCGGCGTCGATCGGCAGGCTGGCGACGACCTGCTGCAGCGCTTCCATCGCGCCCGCCGCTGACCGGGGTCTTCCGGTCGGGGTGCGCCTGTGGCATCGTGCGGCCCCTTCCCCCTCTGAGGTGATCCAATGCGGAATGTGACGCTCGCGGCCTTTGCGGCCGCCCTTCTGATCGGCTGCGGCGACAAGGACGACTCGGGCGACGCGGGCGGCACCGCCGCCGACGCCGCCAACGGCGAGACGCTCTACAGCTCCAACTGCGTCGGCTGCCACGCCGCGAGCGGGCTGGGCGAGGATGATGGCAACGGCGCTCCCGGCGCCACGAACCTGCAAGAGTACGCCCCCACCGCCAGCGAGGCCGTGATCACCGACGTCATCCTCAACGGCCAGGGCGGCATGCCGGCCATCGGCGTGAGCGAGTCCGAGGCGGCCGACATCGCGGCCTACGTGAAGGCCGAATTCGGCTCCTGAGCGGGTCGAGGGCGGTCGTCGGTCCGGCGCTCATGACCGGGCCGACCGGATCCGATCCCCGGGGGGCCCCCACCCGTCTGGTGTGGGGTCCGCCCCCGGGTTCCATGTCTCGTCGCTGGATCCCGACCGCCGCGCTCAATGCTGCGGCGCTGCTCGCTGCGCTGACCGGTATCGATCCGTCGCCTCCGACCGGGCCCGCGCCCGATCGGACGCCCGTGGCGCCCGCCTTCTGCGTCGACGCGACGGGCGGAGGAGCCCCGTCGCTGGGGTGAGGCCGAGGGGGCTGTGCCGTCGCCGGTCGAGCCCCGCCCGTCCCCCGGCAGCCCTGCCCGCGGCGCTCCCCTCCCGGAGCGCCGCGGCTGCGGTTTCGCCCCAGATCCGGCTCAAGCCGAACGCGATCGGTCCGTAGGGGGAGGTCCTGAAGCCCCCAGATGCCCATGCCTGTTCCCGTCTCCTCCGACCTGCTTGGCACAGGCCATCGGCAGTACCGGCGCTTCATCCTCCCCCGGGACCGCTCCGCTCGCGTCGCGGTGTCGGTGGACGGGAGCACCCGGTACTGGCAGGCCCACGACCTCTCCCTGGGCGGGCTCGCGCTGCGGGACGTCGGAGGCACGCTCTCGCTGAACCAGCGCGTCGAGCTCGAGCTCGATCTGGGCGGCGTCCACCTCATGCTTCGAGCGGTCGTCGTGCACCTCGAGGCCGGCGGGCGCGCGGGCGTGCGCTTCGTCCGCGACGCCGCGCTGCAGGCGCTCTGGGGGCCCCTCGAGGACTTCCTCGCCACCCTCGCCGAGGAGGTCACCGATGCCGGATAGCACCCCCACCCTCGGCCGCGGCGCGGTCGGTCAGCAGGTCGGACCCTGGACGCTGCGCCAACGCATCGGCGCCGGAGCGTTCGGCGAGACCTGGCGGGCCCGCCACGTAGATGGCCGCGTCGGCGCCTGCAAGCTGCTGGAGCAGCCGCCGGGTCAAGAGCTGACCGCCCTGGCGCGGCTCGCCCACTCTGCGGTGCCCGGGTTGTTGGGCGGCGGCACCGATCCAGTGCCCTACATCGCGATGGAGGTGGTGCCCGGCGCGCCGCTCACCCACCTGCTCGACGCCGGCCCCCAGCCCGTCTCGTTGGCGATTCAGCTCGGCAGCATCTTGGCTGACGCCCTCGAAAGCGTTCACCGAACCGGCCTGTGGCACGGCGATCTGAGCCCAAGCAACATCCTGGTGCAGCGGGAGCCCACCCCACGGGGCTGGCTCATCGACTTCGGTCTGGCCGGCGGCGCTGGGGGCACGCCGGCGTGGGCGGCCCCGGAGCTGCTCGCGGGCGGCCCCGGCTCGCCGGCTGGCGACATCTACTCGCTGGCGCTCGTGCTTCGGGCGCTGGTGATCGGCGCGCTGCCGGGCAGCAATGGCGACCGCGCCGGCGCCATCCCGTCCCGCTGCGAGGGGCCGCCCAGCGCCCCGGTCGACGCGCCGGCGTGGATGTCCAGCCTGCTCCTCCGCATGCTCCAGCCCGACCCCGCGGTGCGCCCCTCCGCCGCCGACGTGCTCGAGATCCTGCTCGACCACGGTGGCCAGGTCGCCGGCGTCGATCCGGCGATGGTGCGCCGCCGGGCCCGCGTCTGTGACGTCGTGCTGCCAGGCCTTCAGGACCAGATTGACCAGTGGAAGGCCAGCGGTGGCGCCCTCACCCTGGTCGGGAGTCGGGGCGCCGGGCGCGTGCATGTGCTCCGCCAGATCAGCTGGCAGCTCGCCGCCGATGGCCGGCAGGCCCTGACCCTTCACCCCAGCGACGTGGCGTGGGGGAGCGTCGAGGGGGCCCTGGCCGAGCTGGGCTGCTCGCTGCCCGTGGCCGCGGATCCCATCAGCCGAATCGATGAGCTGGTCGACCTGTTCCGCGCCCGTGACGTCGTGGTCTTGGTGGAGCACCTCGGAGACTGCGACGCAGCGAGCCAGCGGCTCGTGGAGGCCCTCGCGGCCTCCGATCTGCCGGTGTGTGTGACCGTCTCGGCCGATCGCGCAGATCTGCCGGGGGTGGTGGCCTTGCCGCCCCTCGATCGCGCCACGCTGGGCGCGGTCCTTCAGCGCTTGCTGGGCGATGGGGCTGACCAAGACACCGTATGTATGCCCATCCTCGAAGTGTCGGGCGGCCTGCCTGGTGCGGTGGTGGAGCTGGTCTGCAGCGCGTTGGAGTGTGGCGCGCTCGTGCGGTCTCTGCGGTCGTGGACCTGGGTTGCGGAGCGCGCCCCGACCGCGTCGGACGTCGGCGGCTCCATCGACCTGCGCGGCCTCCCCGAGCTGGCGGTGCAGGTGGGCGGCATCGTGGCCCTCCAGCCGCGGGGGGTCGATCTCGGCGTGCTGGGCACCCTGTCGCGGTGCGCCGCCGGCGACCTCGACGCGCTGCTCGACGAGCTGGCCTTGCGTCGGCTGGTCACCGTCTTCGAGCAGCGGGTGGAGGTGACGCCGTCCTGTCGGGCCGCGCTGCTGGAGACCCTCGACGATCCCGTGCGGTGGCGCCGTGAGCTGGTGGCCGCGCAGTCGCACCTGCATGGCGTGTCGGTGGAGCTGTCTCACCACGCCCTCGCCCTCGACGACGCCTCTCTGCTGGCGCAGTACGCGGCCTCGGGGGTGACCGCGCTGACCGCGCGCGACCCGGTCGCGGCCGCCCGGCTCGCGGAGCGGGCCTGGACCCGCATCCAGGCCCCAGACCTCGCCTTGGCCCGCATCGAGGCCATGCGCGCGGCGGGCTGGGTGGAGGAGGCGGCCACCTTCGGCGCCGAGGCGCTCCCCGGCTTGGCCGGCGCGCGGCGGGTCGCCATGTGCGTGGCCCTGGGCAGCCTCGAGGCCGACGATCGGCAGCGCCCCGAGGTGGGTCGCACCTGGGCCGGCCTGGCGCGCGACGCGCTGTGGAGCCGCCCCGCGCCCCCCGCGCTGCTCGTGCTGGAGGGCAGCATCGCCCACAGCCTGCATGACCACGATGCGGCGATCGCGACGCTCGCGCCGGTGCTCTCCGAGCCGATCGAGCAGCTGGAGGAGGCGCAGCAGACGCTGTGGCTTCGGGCCGCGGTGCTGCGCTCGCAGTGCCTGAACAGCCTCGGACGGCCCGACGAGGCCATCGCCCAGATCGAGGCCGTGCCCGCCGCATGCGGGGCCGACACGGCGCCACGCGCCCGGCTCTACGCTGCCCTGGGGCGGCTGTACTGGCTGCGCGGTCGCTTCAGCGAAGCCGACGCCGCGATGTCGTCGGCTGCCGAGCGTGGGTCGGGCCTCAGCGCCGCCGACCGCGCCCGGCTGCTCAACAACATCGGCGCCGCGCGCTACCACCTCGGGCGTCGGCGGGCCGCCGTCACCGCGTGGGAGCAGGCCCTCGGCTTGTTTGAGCGCATCGGCGCGGTCCGCGAGGTCGGGCGCTGCTGGGTCAACCTCAGCGTGGGCTACATGGACTCGGGCCAGTGGGAGCGGGCCGACCGCGCCACGAAGGAGAGCCTGAAGCGCACCGCGGATGGCCGCGCGCCCGACTTGCAGGCGCACGCCATGATCAACGCCGGCCGCCTGGCCCTCAGCCGAGGCCGTCTGGTCGAAGCCGAGGGGCGGTTCCTGCAGGCGGTCGGCGTCGCGGGGGCTGCGGGGCTCGAGCGCGAGCGGGTCGAGGCGCTGGTGCGCCTGGCCGAGCACGCGGTCGAGACGCGACGGGCCGACGCCCGCGGCGCGGTCGATCGGGCCATCGAGGCGGCCGAAGCGGCGAGCCTGTCGATCGACCTGGCGGAGGTGCGGGTGCTCGCGCTCGTGCTGGACGCCCGAGAGGGCGCCACGGAGGAGGCGCTCGAGGCCGGGGCCGAGGCGGCCATCGGGCCCCTCCGCGAGGCCGGCGCCGCCGCGGCCATCGCCGAGCTGCGGGTGTGGCTGGCGACCGCGTTCTGTGACGCCGGGCTCCCCGACGCGTCCCAGAGCCGGCTCGACCAGGCCCGCTCCTACGCCCAGGAGAGCGGCGCCGTGCCGCTGCTCGAGCGCATCGCGGCGCTGCAGCAGCGGCTCGACGAGGAGCGCTCCGCCAAGACCGCCGACGACGGGCTGATGCGCATGGTGTCGCTGGCCGTCGACATCAACGAGTGCGAGGAGCTCGACCCGCTGCTGCTTCGAATTGCCGAGGCCGGCCGAGAGCTGCTCGGCGGCGACCGGTCCTTCGTGCTCGACCGGTCGGGCGCGGTGGTGGCCGCCACCGACGACACCGAGGTGGGGGTGCCGCCCTCGTCGTTCGTGGTGAATCAGGTGCTGTCGACCCACCGGGAGGTCATCGCCGCCGACGTCGGCGAGCGCGGCGACCTGCGCGAGCAGCGCAGCGTGGCGCTCATGTCGCTGCGGTCGGTGTACTGCGCCCCGCTGCTGTTCCGGGAGACCCTGCTCGGCGTGTTGTACGTGGACAGCCGCGAGGTGCGTCACAAGGACGTCTGGAAGGGGGTGCAGCTCATCCAGGGGCTCGCCGCCCTGGCGGCGGTCGCCATCCGCCGCACGCAGCTCAAGGAGGAGCAGGTGCAGCAGGCCGCCGAGGCCGCGCGCCTCACCGAGCGGGCCGCCGCCGCAGACTCGCTGGCGGCCGCCAACGAGCGCCTCTCCAAGGTGAACGAGAAGCTCCGGCGCGCCTCGATCATCGATCCACTGACCCAGCTCTACAACCGGCGACACCTCACCGCGGTGCTCTCCGACCTCGACGCCATCCTCAACCGGTCGGGGCGCGCCTACGGCCTCATCATCCTCGACATCGACCACTTCAAGAACATCAACGACACCTGGGGCCACCCCGTCGGTGACGCGGTGCTCCGGTGGGTCGCGGGCCTGTTGACCGACGTGGTGCGCGAGGAGGACCGGGCCTTCCGGTTTGGCGGCGAGGAGATGGTGGTGCTGGTCGATGACGCGAGCCCCGAGGGGGTCTTCGCCCTCGCCGAGCGGCTGCGCGCCGACCTCTGCCGCGCCCCCTTCGTGACCGACGACGACGCGGTGGTGGCGGTCTCGGCCAGCCTCGGCGTCGCGATGGCCGAGGTGGCGGGCGAGGGGTGGGAGGACGTCCTGCGCCGGTCCGACGCGGCCTTGTACCGCTCGAAGGAGGAAGGCCGAAACCGCACGACCGTGGCAGAGCCGGCCCTCCGCCCCGGCCACGGCGCGGTCGCCTGAGCCAATCCATCTTCGGCGCGGTAGAGTGGCGGGCCATGCGCATCGCCCCCCACCTCACCGCCGCCGTCGCGCTGTCTGGCGCCGCCTGTACCGCCGACGACTACACGCGGCTGTACCACACCCAGGCCCTGGCCCCCTCCCTCACCTGGGAGGCGGTCGAGACGATGGACCACATGGGCCCGGTGGTCATCGACCGCGGCGTCAACTTCGTCGTCTACTCCGAGCGCGCCGAGCGCCTCGAGCTGCTGCTCTTCGACGATCCCGAGGCCGACCTGCCGGCCTGGCAGATCCCGCTCGAGCAGGGCCCCAACAACTCCCCCTTCTGGAGCGTCTACGTCGAAGGCGTGGGGGTCGGCCAGCACTTCGGCTACGTCGCCTGGGGCCCGAACTGGACCTACGACGCGGACTGGTTCCCGGGCTCCACCATCGGCTTCAAGACCGACGTAGACGGCGACGGCAACCGCTTCAACCCGAACAAGTTGCTGTTCGACCCCTGGGGCAAGGCCATCCACCGCGACCACGACTGGTTCGCCGGGAGCACGGCCTCGGGGCCGAAGCGCCACGAGTCCACTTGGCGGGCGGGGTCGAAGTCGGTCGTGGTGGCGTCGGACTACACGTGGTCCACCGCCGAGCAGGGCTGGGTCGACGCCCGCGCGTCGGGCGACCTCGAGGGCCACGCCTGGAACGAGCTGGTCTTCTACGAGGTCCACCCCAAGGGCTTCACGCGCAACCCCGCCAGCGGGGTCGAGCACCCCGGCACCTGGCGCGGCATCGGCGAGATGGCGCCCTACCTGCAAGACCTGGGCATCACCGCGGTCGAGCTGCTGCCCATCCACGAGAAGCCGCTCGACGGCGGGTACTGGGGCTACAACAACCTCAACTTCTTCGCGCCCGAGCACACCTACTCGGCCGAGTGGCAGGCCACCGGCGACGTGCGCGACGTGCTCGACGAGTTCAAGTGGATGGTGGACCAGCTCCACCAGCACGACATCGAGGTCATCGTGGATGTGGTCTACAACCACACCGGCGAGGGCGGCCTCTGGCGCGAGCGGCTCTACTTTGAGACCTACGAGGACGCCGAAGAGGTCAACTTCGACCCGAAAGAGGTGGCGGGCCTCTACAGCTTCCGGGGGCTCGACAACCACGCCTGGTACGCGCTGTCTCCCGATGGCCAGACCTACTGGAACAACACGGGCGTGGGCAACCAGACCCGCCCCAACCACGTGCCCATGCAGCGCATGATCACCGACTCGCTGCACTTCATGGTCGAAGAGCTGCACGTCGATGGCTTCCGCTTCGACCTCGCCGGCATCCTGGGCGAGGCCGACCTCGACTACAACAGCTACGTCGATCCGGCCGAGACCGTGCTGCAAGACATCATCGACGACCCGGTGATGATCGACAACAACGTGCGCATCATCTCCGAGCCGTGGACCGCGGCGGGCACCGGCCCGGGCATCGGCGGCTTCCCGGCCTCGTCGGTCGACCCCGACTTCGCCTGGGCCGAATGGAACGCGCACTTCCGCGACTGGTGGCGGAGCTTCGTCAACGACGACGCCTTCGTGCTCAACAGCACCGAGGGGGTCGATGGGGGCGCGGTCATGACCGGCTCCGAGCCCGTGTATGGCTGGAACGACCGCAAGCCCTACCACGCGGTCAACTTCGTCACGGTGCACGACGGCTTCACGCTCTACGACCTCTTCTCCTACGAGGAGAAGCAGAACGGCTGCGGCCTGCTCAACCCGGTCTGCTGCAACGACCCGCTGAGCGTGTGGTGCGACGACGAGTCGGGCGAGAGCCACAACCGGTCGCGCAACTGGGGCGACGAGGCCACCAAGCGACAGATGATGCGCAACCTGTTCGCCGCGCTGTTCATCAGCCATGGCTCGCCCATGATCCTGGGCGGCGACGAGTGGATGCGCACCCAATTCGGCAACAACAACGCCTACTCGGACGGCTCCGACAACGAGTGGAACTGGTTCCGGTGGGGCGAGTGGCAGTCGAGCTACGCCTGGCAGCGCTACCGCATGCACGACTTCGTGCGGGGGCTGACGCGGCTGCGCCGGGAGCGCACCTACGCGCTGTCTCCCACCGAGTACGGCGGTGGCATGCCGCTGTACTGGAAGAACGCCGGAAACGGCGACATGGAAGGCTCGCAGTGGGGCAGCCAGCGCCATGTGGCCATGCACTACGTGGCTGAGGGCGAGCACGCCGACAAGCCCGATCTGCTGGTGCTCATCAACATGGAGCGCGGCGACGTGACCTTCACGCTGCCCGGTGGGCGAGACTGGGGTCGGCTGGTCGACACCCAGTCGTGGTTCGACATGCCCGCGACCGCCGATCAGCGCGGTCAGGGGGGGTGGTTCGACGACAACCCCACGCTCGACCCCTACTACAGCGCGAACATCTCCCTGGATGACCCGGTGCCGGTGGAGGGGGGCAGCTACACCGTGCTCGCCAACACGATCGTCATCCTCGAGCAGCAGGACTAGGCGATGCACAAGATGCGAACCGCCGGCCTCTGGGGGGCCGCTTGCCTGGCGCTGGCGGCGCCGTCGATGGCCCAGGCTGGGAAGGCCGATGTGGCGGGCTACCTGCGGGTGGGCATGCGCCCCGACTTCCAGGGCGGCTCGGGCACGCTCGGCTACTGGAACCTGTATGGCCGGCTGCTCAACGAGCGGCCCTATGCGGCCCTCGAGTTTCGCTACGACGTGCTCGAGCGGCAGCCGCTCAGCCGCGACCCCTGGACCTCGCTGCACCTCCGCGTCGAGGGCGGCAACATCGGCAACGCGGGTCCGGACGCGTCGCTGGCGGGCTTTCGGGCCAGTCAGATGTTCGCCCGCGCCGGAAACGTGCTCCTGCCCGATGTCACCTGGCAGGTGGGCACGCTCGACACCTACTTTGGCGACCTGGGCCTCTACGACATGCGGCCTGCGCAGATCTTCTTCGAGACCGTGGGCGCGAGCGCCCGGTACGAGCGGGAGCGGATCGATCTGCTGCTGGGCTTCGGCGACTCGGGCTGGGCGCTGAAGGGCGACCAGTACAACACCATCCTCACGCCGGGCGGCACGCTGCGGGTGCGGCCCATCGACCACCTCGAGGTCGGCATCGGCGGCATGCTCCGCTACGAGCCGCAGGTGAGCGGCAACGTCAACGCGCCGCACGACACGCCGGGCCTGGTCTACGAGGACTGGATCCGCGGTGAGGTGCTGCAGGAGTTCTTGGCCGAGCAGCCCAACCGCAACGCGGTCGAGAACTTCCCGAACCCGGTGGCCACCGACGCGCGGTCGTGGAAGGCGGTGGGGTACCTGGGCTTCGGCGGATTCGGGCCGGTGCGGTGGAACAACTTCTTCGCGAGCCTCGAGCGGCTGCACCCGCAGGGCTACACGGTCGAGACCTTCGAGGGGCGCGACTTCACGCTCTATGTCAACGGCCTCACCGACCAGCGCACGGTGCTCACCCTCGGCGATGAGCTGCAGCTGCGCGTGATCCCCGACCGGCTCGACGTGGTGCTGGCGGGCCTGTACGGCCGGCACACCGACGCCGACAACACCATCGCGCCCTCGGACCACAACCGCACCTACATGAGCACCGTGCTGCGGGTGCAGACCTACCTCACCGACACGGTGCACTGGTTGGGCGAGGGCAGCGCTGCGCAAGAGGTCTCCACCAACGGCAACGCCTTCCGCGAGCACCGCGACAGCCTGTTTGCGAACACGGCCGGCGTGCCAGACGCGCGCGGGCTCGAGGTGGGTGACACCGACACGCGGGTCACCTTCCAGGGCAAGACGGGCTTCGTGCTGAACCCCCTGGGGCCGGGCGTCTACACGCGGCCGAGCCTGCGCTTCCTCTACGGGGTGCAGTACTCCAACCAGAACAACGCCTTTGGCAATTCCTTCGTCGAGACCATCGACCAATACGACGACTTCGAGAATGTGGAGCGCCACGTGCACCACGTCCTC
>JBDQIL010000059.1:0-9815 GCA_040264415.1 Myxococcota bacterium | reverse complement strand
GTGCCCGCCCGGCGAGCGGCTCGCGCTCGACACCGAGTTCCACAGCGAGCGCCGCTACCACCCGGAGCTCATGCTGGTGCAGCTCGCGCTCGCCGACGGCGGGTGCTGGCTCATCGATCCGACCGCCGCCGACCTGTCGCCGCTGGCGCCGGTGCTGTCCGGGCGCGCCTGGGTCGCCCATGGCGCCAACAACGACCTCGCCATCCTCCACGCGCAGCTCGGGGTTCGACCCACGGCGCTGTGGGACACGCAGTCCCTGGCCGGGCTGCTGGGCTTCGGCTTCCCGCGCCGCCTCGAAGACCTCGTCTCGGATCACCTCGAGGCTCCGGCGCCGCCGGGCGCGACCCTCACCGACTGGTCGAAGCGGCCGCTGTCCGCCGCCCAGCAGCGATACGCTGCGGCTGACGCGCGTCAGGTTTTGGTGTTGGTCGATACGCTCGCGCCGCGGCTGACCGAGCGTCAGCGCGGCTGGTGGCGGGCCATCGGCGACGAGCAGATCGCCCGCGCCCTGGCGCCTGCCGACCCCGATCGGGGCTGGAAGCGCCTGGGGATCGCCGCCACCCTCGACGCACCCACGCGGCAGGTGCTCACCCGGGTGGCCGCGTGGCGCGAGGCGCAGGCCCGCCGCCGCGACGTGCCCCCCGGCTACGTTCTGCCAGACACCGTCCTGCTCGATCTCGCTCGCCGGCGCCCCGCCGATGTGGCGGCGCTCGCCGAGAACCGTCGGGTCTCGAAGGGGGTCTTGAAGCACCACGGCGCGGCGTTGATCGAGCTCGTGCACGGCGCTGGGGGCCCGCCGGTCGACCCGCCCCTCAGCCTCGACCAGGATCGGCTGCGCGGCGCCTTGTCGGCCTGGGCGGTGGCCTTTGAGGCGGCCACGGGGCTGGCGGCGGGGCTCTCTCTCCCCCAAGACCGGATCGAGGCCGTCGCCCGCGCGGGGGCGGGCGCCCTCGACGGCTGGCGCGCCGCGGCACTGGGGCCGTCGCTCGGGGCGTTCTTGGCCGGCGACGCCGCGATTCGGATCGTCCAAGGCGAGCTTCGGCTCAAGCCCGAGCCGGATGATCCGTAGCAATTGTTTCGGGTGGAATTCTGCCCGCCTGGTCTGGAAAAAATTTTTCGACGGCGAAAAATACTTGTTGTGATCCATCGGTCGGACCAGTACGTTCCACGTGTGGCACGCAGCCACAAACCAGTTCCAAACGACTTCGGAGACCATCATGAACACCCTTCGCCGCCTGATCGACGACGAGTCCGGCGCCACCGCCATCGAGTACGGCCTCATCGCCGCCCTCGTCGCCGTCGCCATCATCGCTGCCCTGACCGCGCTCGGTGGCTCCCTCGACACGCTCTTCTCGAACGTGTCCACCACGGTCAGCAACGCCACCAGCTGATCTCAGACCCCTGGCCACGGACGGCGTCACACCCCCATGACGCCTCCGTTGCCGACCACGCTGCTGTGGACCCTGATGGGGCTGGCCTGCATCTGGGACGTGACGCAACGTTGCATCCCAAACCAACTCATCCTCGTCGGTCTCCTCGCAGGTGTGGGGCTGCAAGCCCACGCCGACGGTCTCGTTGGCGTGGGCTCGTCGCTGTTTGGTGCCTTGGTCGCGCTGGCGGTGCTGATCGCGCCCTTCGCAGCCCGCGTGCTCGGCGGCGGCGACGTCAAGCTGGCGATGGTCGCAGGCGCCTTCCTCGGTTGGCGCGGCGGTCTGCACGTCATCCTGCTCGGCGCGCTGGCTCACGGCTTGGTGGCGTTGGGGTGGATCGCCTTTGGCGCGGTCTCCCGTCGGTTCGGGCGCCCGCTCGACCCGGAGCGGGGCATCCCGCACGCGCTGGGCTTCACGGCGGCCACCGTGGTCTACACCCTCGGCCTGATCACCCTGTTCTGAGTCCCCGCGGCTCGACGGGGGAGCGGTGCCCTCTGTCGCCAGATCTCCCCATGCGGTACTGTGCGATCCTCAGGCTCTCTGGCCCCCGGCGCGCGCCCGGGCGGCCCAGCCGGCGCATGGCGCTGGCCATTCTCTCGACATAGATCGAACCCCTCGCCACCTCAGGCGGAGTAGGCATGGCAACCCGGCAACAGACCGGCGGACGATCCAAGGCGACCCTCTTCCTGGTGTTGGCCTTCGTCGTCGCTTCACTCACCGCCTACGCGGTGTGGCGCGCAATCGCCGAGATGCAGGAGAAGGTCGCGAAGGCCCAAGAGGGACCCGACCGCGTGCGCGTGCTGGTTGCCGCCCGCGACATCTACATGGGCGAGGCGCTCACCGAGGTCGACCTGCAGCCGGTCGCCCTGCTCCCCGACATGATCTACCCGGAGATGGTCTACACCGAGGAGCAGGTGCAGGAGGTCCTGAACCGCACGGCGCGGGAGCGGATCCTCCAGGGGGAGATCATCCGCGAAGAGCGGCTCGCCGACGCCGACGCCGGCGTGGGCCTCAACGCGCTCATCCCCCGAGGCATGCGCGCCATGGCCATCGAGGTCGACCCCCAGTCGAGCCTCGCGGGCCTGCTCCAGCCCGGCAACCGGGTCGATGTGATCGTCACCATCCGCCCCGACGACCGCAACATCGAGGCCAAGTGGGTCACCAAGACGATCCTGCAGGACAAGCGCGTCCTGGCCATCGGCGATCGGTTGAAGCCCCGCAGCGCTGCCGAGAAGGCCGAAGAGAACAAGAGCCGCCGCAACCGCCGCACGCGCCCGTTCGTCACCCTCGAGCTCACCCTCGAGGAGTCCGAGTCGCTCGCGCTCGCCCGCTCCCGCGGCGACCTTCACCTCGTGCTCCGAAGCGACGTGGACAACGCCCAGCTCGAGCGAGGTGAGGCGGTGACCACCAACTCCATGATGGACCTGAAGCCCGCCGGCATCCGCACCGCGGCCTCGCCCCGGTCCGGCCGGCGCTCCTCCAAGCCCGCCGAGACCCCCTCGGTCAACACCGCCGAGGTGATCGAGGGCTCCACCACGACCACCATGCAGTTCGACAAGGACGGCAACCGGGTCGAGACGCCCTCGTCGGGACGCCGCCGGTGATCGCCGGCCGCGACCCGAACGCCTCGCTGCACCGCCCTCCTCGAATTCGCTGCGTCTCTCTCGCGTGTCTCCTCCCCGCTGCCCGCATGCCCGCGCCTGGTCGGCGGGGCACCATCCACCGAGGCCGCTGATGTTCGCACTGCTGTCGAAGCTCTCCCCCCTCGCCCGGTTGCGACCGCTCGTCGGCGCGCTGGGTCTGGCCCTGGCCGCCACCGCGGCGGGCCCCGCCCACGCGGCCGATGGGCTGGCCACCCAGTCCGATTGGCTCGACGTCGAAGTGGGCCAGTCGTTCATCTTTCGCCAGCCCAAGCCCATCGCTCGGGTGCTCATCAGCGATGACACCATCGCCGAGCTGAAGCTCCTCGAAGAGGGGCAGTTCCAGGTGCGTGGCCTGTCGGTGGGCACCACCGATCTGTGGGTGTGGTTCCGGGACGACCCGAAGCGCCCGGTCAAGTACGAGCTCACCATCCACCGCGACCTCTCCGACCTCATCCGCCGGGTCGACCAGCTGGTCGACGGCACCCCTCCGCGCGTCTACCCGCTGCAGGACAGCCTCGTGGTCGAGGGACCGGTCGCGAGCGTCGAGACGCTCGAGCAGGTGGCGAACATGGCGCGGGTCTATGACCCCGAGTTCGTCAACCTGATGACGGTCACCGGCGACCACCAGATCCAGCTGCGGGTGGTCTTCGCCGAGGTGAACCGGACGGCGCTTCGCCAGATGGGGCTCAACGGCATGTACGGCGCCAGCAATGCGCTGGGGATCGGTCTGAACGGCCCCAACTCCACCCAGTTCTCGGCGGTCCAGAACCCGCGCCTGTCCTCGATCAACAGCGGCATCGTGCCGGCCCCCTCGGCCGAGGCCTTCAATGTGCTGGGGGTCATCGGCGCGCCGGTCAACCTGAGCGCGATCCTGTCGGTGCTCGAGCAGAACAGCCTGTCGAAGGTGCTCGCCCAGCCCACGCTGGTGGCCTTGTCGGGCCAGCAGGCCGAGTTCTTGGCGGGTGGCGAGATCCCGATCCCGGTGGCCCAGTTCGGCAACCGGATCAGCATCGAGTTCAAGGAGTACGGCGTCAAGCTGGTCTTCGTGCCGACGGTCCTCGGAAACGACGTGGTGGATGTGCGCGTGTACGTCGAGGTCAGCGACGTCGACTCGGCCACCGCGATCCGCGTGACGGGCATCGAGATCCCGGGCTTCATCAGCCGCAAGTCGCAGTCCCACCTGCGGCTCGAGTCCGGCACCACCTTCGCCATGGCCGGCATGCTCCACGAGACCACCCGCGCCACCAGCGCCAAGGTGCCCCTGCTGGGCGATCTGCCGGTCGTGGGTTCGCTCTTCCGCTACGTCCAGCACCGCCACAACGAGTCGGAGTTGATGATTTTCGTCACGCCCGAGCTGGTGCGGCCGATGGCTGCAGACGAGGTGCCCGATCCGCCGGGCACCACAGAGAACAACAACCCGAACGACTTCGAGCTCTTCATGCTCGGGCTCGATCATCACGTCGGGTCTCGGACTGCAGAGCCGACCGGCCCCATCGGTCTCGCCCGCTGAGTCGGTCCCCCCCCCGGAGCAGGTTGAACATGCGCGAACGCAGCACCTCCATCGGCGCCGCCTCGGTGATCGTCGTCGGCGTCGACGCCAAGGGCATGGGTCAGATCCGCGAGTGCCTGGGCACCGAAGCGGTCCTGCCCACCAATTCGACGGAGTACGGGCTGGCGATGCAGGTGGTGCAGAAGACGCGCCCCAACGTCGTCGTGATGGGCTTCGATCAGGACTTCCCCGGGGCGGTGCGCCTCGGCACCGAGCTGCAGCGCGACACCCCCGGCCTCCACATGGTGGCCATCTCGAACCAGGCCGACCCCGAGCGCATCCGCGCGGCCATGCGGGCCGGCTACCGCGAGTTCGTGGTGCTCCCCGAAGACGCTGAGCTGCTGCGGCGCGCGGTCCACGAGGCGGCCTACGGCGGAGATCACTCCGACGTGACCGGCGAGGTGATCGCGCTGGTGGGCTCCAAGGGGGGCTGCGGCGTGTCCATGCTGACCGTCAACCTGGCCGCCGAGCTGTCGCCGGTCCACCGGGTGTGCGTGGTCGATCTCGACTTCTCGATGGGCGACGCGGCCGCCTTCCTCGACCTGCAGCCCAAGTCGAACATCCACGACCTGCTGCGGAGCCTCGATCGGCTCGACGAGCGCATGCTGGCCGGCAGCGTCACAGTGCACCTCTCCAAGGTTCACCTGCTGGCCCAGCCGACCGAGCTGATGGAGTTCGAAGAGGTCCATGGCGACGACTTGTTGGCCGTGCTGCGGGCCACCGCGAGCGCCTACCAGTATGTGCTGGCCGACTGCGGCGGTCGCATCGACGAGGCCACGCTGATGGCCACGACGGTCGCCGATCTGGTGGTGCTGGTCACCACGCCGAGCGTCGTGGCGGTGAAGAACGCCTGGCGTCGGCTGCAGCTCATGCAGCGGCTGGGCATCGACAAGGAGCACGTGCGGCTGGTCGTCAACCAGTGGGACAAGTCGGCCGAGCTCACCCAGGGCGACATCGAGTCGAACCTGGGCATCCCCATCGCCGCGACCATCGCGAGCGATCCGACCACGTGCAAGAAGGCGGTCAACGCGGGTCGTCTGCTGCGCGACATCGACCGCAAGTCCGACGCCCTGCGTGACATCTCCGCGACCGTGTCGCTCATCACCGAGCAGGTGGAGCGGGTGGAGTCGCAGGGTGGCGGCAAGGGCTCCTTCTGGGGGCTGTTCAAGTAGGCCCTCCTCGCCCCCTGAATCTTCCTTGGAGCTCGAAGCATGTCCAACTCTCGCCTGATTGACCGAGTCCGCGGGGCCAGCCAGCGGTACAAGTCGGGCGCCACGTCTGACAGCCAAGACTTCGAGCGCATCAAGAAGACGCTGCACAACGAGCTGATCAGTGGGCTCGACTTCGAGCAGGTCAGCCGCACGCCGCGCGATGAGCTGGCGCGGCGGCTTCGGTCCACGCTCACCGAGCGGGTCGAGGCCCGCTCCCTGCCGCTCAACCGGCTCGAGCGGGAGCGGCTGGTCGAAGAGATCCTCGACGAGATCCTGGGGCTTGGGCCCCTCGAGCCGCTGCTGCGCGACCCGGAGATCTCCGACATCCTGATCAACGGCTACGATGTGGTCTATGTCGAGAAGAAGGGGCGCCTGCAGCGGGTCGACGTTCGCTTCAACAGTGATGATCACCTGCTGCAGATCATCGACCGCATCGTGTCGGCCGTGGGCCGGCGGGTCGACGAGACCAACCCCATGGTCGACGCCCGTCTGTCCGACGGGAGTCGCTTCAACGCCATCATCCCGCCCCTCGCGCTCGACGGGCCCGTGGTCTCCATCCGGCGCTTCGGCACCATCCCCATCTCCGCCGAAGACCTGATCGCCTTCGGGTCGGTCCCCCAGCCGATGATGGAGGTGCTGCGGGGCTGCGTGAAGGCCAAGATGAACATCCTCATCTCGGGCGGAACGGGCTCCGGAAAGACCACGCTGCTCAACTGCATGTCGAGCTTCATCCCGGCGAACGAGCGCATCGTCACCATCGAAGACGCCGCCGAGCTCCAGCTGCAGCAGCCCCACGTGGTGCGCCTCGAGACCCGCCCCGCCAACCTCGAAGGCAAGGGCATGGTGACCGCGCGCGACCTGGTCAAGAACGCCCTGCGCATGCGGCCCGACCGCATCGTGCTTGGCGAGATCCGCGGCGGAGAGGCCATCGACATGCTGCAGGCCATGAACACCGGTCACGAGGGATCGCTGGCCACGGTTCACAGCAACACCACCCGAGACGCCCTGTCGCGCCTCGAGACGATGATCGGCATGGGCATGCCGAACCTCTCCGACAAGAACATCCGAGAGATGATGGCCCGCGCGCTCGACATCGTCATCCAGCTCGACCGCATGTCCGACGGCACCCGCCGCGTGCAGGCCATGACCGAGATCACGGGCATGGAGGGCTCGGTGGTCACCACCCAAGACATCTTCAACTTCAAGCAACGCACCGTGGATGACGATGGGAGGGTGCGCGGCAGCTTCGTGGCGACCGGCACCCGGCCGAAGTTCATGGGGCGCCTGCGGTCTACCGGCGTCGATCTCGATCCGGCGACCTTCCGCTTCCGGATGGACGTGTGATGTTCGCGCCCGCGCACCCTGGAGCCCGCCCATGAACACCGCTTTCATCGTCATCTTGACGCTCGTGGTCTTCGTGGGCGTGCTGATGATCGGGAGCTTGGCTTTTGCCGGCTACCGCTCGAAGCAGAACGCGCGGGCCCGCCAGCTGGCTCGACGCCTGGGCACCCTCTCCGAGTCCCCCGAAGACTCCCTGTTCCGTCTCGACGTGCGCGATCCCATCGCGGAGAGCCTCGGTTCGATCGGCCGAGACATGGAGAGCCTGCTCGTTCAGGCTGGCTCGCCCTACGACATGCGTGGGTTGTTCGTGCGCATGGGGTTGGTCTCGACCGGCGCCGTGCTGGTGCTGGGCCTCGCGCTCCAGGGACCGCTCGCCGTCGGGGGCATCCTCCTCGGGCTCGGCCCCGTCGTGGTGCTCAACGCCCGGGCCAAGAAGCGGGCCAAGGCCCTGTCCGAGCAGCTGCCCGACGCCCTCGACCTGGTCAGCCGGTCGCTGCAGGCGGGCCACGGGCTGTCCGACTCGATGCGCTTGTGCGCCCAGGAGATGCCCCTGCCGGTGTCTCAGGAGTTCGGTCGGGTGTTCGACGAGCACAACCTGGGGCGCGATCTTCGCGAGTCGCTCACCGCGCTCTCGGGCCGCAACCCCCGCAACTTCGACCTGAAGATCTTCGTCAGCTCGGTGCTCCTGCAGCGAGACACCGGCGGCAACCTGATCGAGATCCTCGACAACATCTCTTCGACCATCCGAGACCGCTTCGTCTTCAAGGCGAAGGTGAAGGCGCTCACGGCTGAGGCCCGGATCTCGGCGATCATCTTGGGGTCGCTGCCGATCCTGATGCTCATGCTGATCAGCTTCATGCGCGCCGAGTACCTTCGGCCCCTCTGGCAGGAGGAGCTCGGGCGGATCTTCTTGGTGCTGGGCGGTGGGTTGTACCTGACCGGGATCGTGGTCATGAGAATGATGAGCCAAGTAGACACGTGAGCACGGAGGGCGCCCGCGCCCGGAGACCCCATGGACGAGCTGGCTAGCTACATCGCCCCGATCCTGGCCGTCGGCGTTTTCGCCGTCACGCTGATGATCGCGTACGCCGTTCGCATGCTGCTCAACCCCGAGCGCACGGCCCGCGACCGCGTCGCGGATCTGACCGGCGGGCGCGACACGCCCGATGATGGCTTGGTGGCCTCGTCGGCGCCGGTGCGCGGCATGACCTCGAACCTGTCGGCGCTGGCGGCTCCCTCCGATGAAGACGAGGCCAACGAGGCGCGGCGGCGGCTGAGCCAAGCCGGCTTCCGCAGCCGCACCAACCTCGAGGTCTTCAGCGCGGTGCGGGCGACCCTCGCGTTGTCCGTGCCGCTGGTCTTGTGGGCGATGCTGCCGGCGATGCAGCTCGAGTACCTGCTGTTCTTCCTGCTGCTCGCCGCGACCGTCGGGTACTACCTGCCCATCTTCTGGGTCTCCCACAAGGTCGAGAAGCGCCAGGAAGCGCTGATGAAGCCCTTCCCCGACGCCCTCGACCTGCTGGTGAGCTCGGTGGAGGCCGGCCTGGGGCTCGACGCCGCCTTCCGGCGGGTGGCCGAGGAGATGGAGAGCGCGGCGCCGGAGCTCGCGCGCGAGCTGCAAGCCGTGAACCACGAGGTGGCCGCGGGCATCCCGCGGGTCGAGGCCCTTCGCCACCTCGACCACCGCACCGGCCTCGACGAGGTGAACTCGCTCGTCAACGTGCTGATGCAGGCCGAGCGCTTCGGCACGTCGGTGGCCCGCGCCCTGCGGGTGCACTCGGATCTGGTTCGCAAGAAGCGCATGCTGGCCGCCGAAGAGCACGCCGCCCAGATCTCGCCCAAGCTCACCGTGGCGATGATCCTCTTCATCCTGCCCAGCCTGTTCGTGGTGCTGGCGGGCCCCGCTGTGATCAACGTCATCCAGACGCTGATGCCGGCCATGGCTGGTCAATGAGTCAGTCCGCCGCGCATGCCCTGTGCGCAGCGCTCGTGCTGGGGTCCACCCTCGCGGGCTGCGCCAAGGGCGGTTCGGCGGGCGGCGCCGTGGTCGAAGACGAGCCGGCTTGGTCGACCCGCGAGGGCCGCGACCAGGTACGCCTCGACATCGTCAACACCATGATCGACGCGGGCACGCCCGAGTCGGCCCTGCGGCTCATCGGCGACATGCGCAAAGAGGGCCAGTCCGGCCTCGACCTCGATCTCGCCCAGGCCCGCGCGCTGCGCGAGCTCGGGCTGTTCGACGACGCCGCCGCGCTGCTGCAAGCCGGCGTGAAGCGTCACCCGCGCGACCCCCGCGTCCGCATGCAGTTTGGGATCCTGCGCATGGATCAGCAGCAGGTGTCGTCGGCCCTCGTGCACTTCAAGGCTGCCGCCCGGCTCGACAAAGAGAACCCCGAAGCATGGAACAACCTGGGGTTTGCGCTGATTGCGTCGGGCAGGCCCGACGAGGCCGTCGACGCCCTGCGGCGGTCGCTGCAGCTCGACGCCTCCCCCCTGCAGACCCGCAACAACCTGGGCTTTGCGTTGGTCGCCGCCGATCGGGTCGACGAGGCGTGGCGGGTCTTTCAGGCCGCCCAGGGGCCCGCCGCCGCCCACTACAATGTCGGGGTCGGCCTCGAGATGAACGGCGCCGCCGACGCCG
>JBDQIL010000058.1:0-9843 GCA_040264415.1 Myxococcota bacterium | reverse complement strand
CTGGCAGATGCAGTGGAAGCGGCTCGAGCTGCGCGTGGGCGGCGGGATCTCGTCGGTCCCCGGCGCGTGGCTGCTGCAGAGCACCGACCTCGCGTGGCGCTTCGGCGGCAAGACCCACGCGGGCGCGCACCAGGCGAACAAGGCGGCGACGGGGCAGAGTCGGAGGCGCATGCGGCAGGCTAATCCGGCGGTCCGCTCGGTGTGCCAAGGCTGCGTCAGGCGCGGGGCTCGCCGTGGCTACTCGGGGGCCATCGACCCGCTGCCCGGGGTGCGGTCTGCCGACGCCAGCGCGTCGCCCGGGCCCTGTCGGGTGGAGCGCTTGTCCCGCCGCCAGGCCTGACGCATGCGGCGCTCCCCCGCGCGGGTCTTGCCGCCGAAGCGCCACGCGAGGTCGGTGCTCTGCAGCAGCCACGCGCCGGGGACCGACGAGATCCCGCCGCCCACGCGCAGCTCGAGCCGCTTCCACTGCATCTGCCAGGCCACGCTCGCCACATAGGTCTCGGCGATGGGCAGGGTCTCTTCGGTCTGGGTGTCCAGGGCGTCGTTGAGGCCCATGATCGGCGGCAGGTCGCTGCCCACGTTCGAGTCGAGCTCCCCCCAGAGCATGGCCTGCCCCTGCAAGACGAGGCTGTCGCGGCGGTTGAAGCGGATGTCGGTGGCCACCCGCAGCGTCACCGCCCGGCCGTGGGCGTCGATGCTGTGGGTGGCGTCGTTGGCCCGGGCCTCCGCCTCCTGCTGCACCGACTCGGGCTGCTGCGCGAGGTCGTCTCCGGCAGCCTGGGTGAGGATCCAGCTCGAGATCTGGTCGCTGACGTAGGGCGAGCCCTTGGCCTGCAGATCGACGTAGCTCCCGGTCACATGGAGCGACCACGGGTTCGCCACCCGAACCGACAGCGTCGAGCTGGCCGCGGTCCACGAGCCGTGAAAGGTCTCGAGGGGCAGCCGGTAGTGCGACCCGCCGACCGCGAGGTCCACCGGCCCCAGCCGCAGCAGGTTGGCCTTGGCGCTCGCGTTGTAGACCCCCAGCGCGTCGAGCACCGGCACCGTGCCCAGCTGCACCCGGGGCAGGACGCCCACCGTCACGCTCCCCACGCCCATCCGAACCTCGCCCCACTCGAGGGCGTAGGCGGTGAAGTCGATGCTGCCGTAGGGGTTCTGGGGGAGCCGGCCCCGCTTGGGCTTGAGGAAGGCGACCGTGCTCGGGGTCAGGTCCCCCAGGGCCTCGGCCTCCCTCGGGTCGAAGTCGATGGGCGCCGGCGGCTCGGTCCGGGCGGCCTCGGCGGCCTCGGGTGCGCCGGCGAAGGCGACGGACGTAGCGAGTGGGATCACCAGGGCGAGGGTGGCGAGGGTCATGATGGCTCCGCGACGGTCGATGGACACCCGTGGATACGGACGAGCGGGTCATTCGGATGAGTCCAGGCGTGGGGATCCGCGCCGCGCCGGCGCTCCGACGGATAGAGTGGTGGCCATGGCCGAGGCTCTGGACACCGTGCGTCACCTGGAGACCCCGGAAGGGGTTCGGCTCGAGCTGCCGGTGGCCGGACCGATGTCGCGTGGGGCCGCGTTCGTGGTCGACCTCTTCGTGCGGTCGATGCTCTACGCCATGGTCGGCACCCCGCTGGCGCTCCTGGGCGACCTGGGCCAGGGCCTGATGCTGCTGTTCGCCTTCCTGGTGGAGTGGTTCTACCCCGTGATCTTCGAGGTCAAGCTCAACGGCGCCACCCCCGGCAAGGTGGCCCTGGGCCTCGCGGTGGTCCACGACGACGGCACGCCCGTGGGCTGGTCGTCGAGCATCGTGCGCAACCTGCTGCGCTTCGCCGACTTCCTGCCCTTCGCCTGGCTGGCTGGGCTCGCCAGCATGACGCTCCACCCGGACTTCAAGCGCTTGGGCGACCTCGTGGCGGGCACCATCGTGGTCTACCGGGCTCGCGACGGGCGCGATCTGGCGCTGCCAGCCGCCGCGGTGCAGCCGGTGCCCTTCGCCCTCCGGCCCGACGAGCAGCGCGCGGTCATCGCCTTCGCCGAGCGCACCGAGGGTTGGACCGACGACCGCGCCGAAGAGCTGGCTGAGTTGCTCATGCCCATCGTGGGCGGGCCGCCGCGGCGCGCGGTCACCACGCTGCACGGCATGGCGCGCTGGCTGCGCGGAGAGCGCTGACCATGCGGCAGGAGACCTTCGAGCGCCGTCATGGCGCAGCCTGGGACGCGGTGGCGGCCGAGCTGGCCAACCTCGAGGCCCCGCTGCCCGAGGCCTCCGACCGCATCGCCGAGCTGCCCGCGCGCTACCGCCGCCTGTGCCAGCACCTCGCGCTGGCCCGGTACCGCGGCTACTCCACCCACCTCACCAGCCGCCTCAACCGGCTGGCCGTGGGGGGGCACCACCAGCTCTACCAGCGCACCGTGTCGATGGGCCGCGACCTCAGGCTGCTGGTGGCGCGAGACTTCCCGCGGGCCGTCCGGGCCGAGTGGCGGCTGGTGCTGCTGGCCCACCTGCTGTTCTACGGCCCCTTCTTGGGCATGCTGGTGGGCATCGCCGTCGATCCCGCGTTGGTCTACAGCGTGGTCGACCCCGGCACGGTCGCGCAGATGGAGGCCATGTACGACCCCGCCTCCGACCACCACCTTCAAGAGCGTCCCAGCGACAGCGACATCGCGATGTTCGGCTTCTACATCCGCAACAACATCGGCATCGCCTTCCGCACCTTCGCCGGCGGCGTGCTCGCGGGGTCTGGCTCGCTGTTCTTTCTGGTCTACAACGGGTTCGCGATCGGCGCGGTGGCCGGCCACCTCACCCAGGTGGGCTTCGCCTCCACCTTCTGGCCCTTCGTGATCACCCACGGCTCGGTCGAGCTCACCGCCATCGTGCTCGCCGGCGTGGCCGGCCTGCGGCTCGGGCTCGCGGTGCTCGCCCCCGGGCGCCGGTCTCGGGGCCGAGCCCTGGCCGCGGCCGGACGCCGGGCGCTCCCCATCCTCTACGGCCTCACCGGCTTCTTGGTCTTGGCGGCGTTCATCGAGGCCTTCTGGTCGTCATCGACGGTGCTGCCGGTCCCGGTGAAGGTGGGCGTGGGCGCCGCGGCCTGGGCGCTCACCTACGCCTACCTGCTGCTCGCGGGGAGGCCGCGTGGAGCTTGACCGGCTGTCGGTCGCGCTGCGGGCGCGCACGCCCTGGGAGGCCATGGATCTGGGCCTGAGCATGGCGCGGGTCTGGGCCCGCCCGCTGTGGGTCGGGTGGATCGCCACGGTGCTGCTCCCCGCGGCAGCCATCTGGCTGATCCTGTGGCGCCATCCGCTCTGGGCGCTGCTGGTGTGCTGGTGGCTTCGGCCGGTGTGGGACCACGCGCCCTTGCACGTGGTCAGCCGGGCGCTCTTCGGTGGCGAGACCGACCTGCGCGGCACCGTGCGGGCCGCCGCCGCCCACGCGCTGCGCGACGCGCCGGGCAAGCTGCTGTGGCGCCGCCTGGCGCCCTGGCGCACCCTGGTCGCCCCGGTCACCCAGCTCGAGGGGCTGCGGGGCGCGGCGGCGCGGCGGCGGCGGTCGGTGCTCGGCCGCGGGCTGGGTACCCACGCCCTGTGGCTCACCGTGCTGGGCGGGCTGATGGAGGCCGTGGTCGCCATGGGCATCGTCGGGGCCGTGATGATGACCCTGCCCGACGAGCCGCGCTTCGCCTTGGACGTGCTCACAGACCAGCTCATCGACGGCGACGCGCCGCTGTGGCTGCGGCTGCTTGTGCCGGCGGTGTCGCTGTCTGCCATGACCCTGGTGGAGCCACTGGTGGTGGCCGCGGGCTTCGGGCTCTACATCAACCGGCGCACGCTGCTCGAGGGCTGGGACGTCGAGCTGGTGTTCCGGCGCCTCGCCGCGCGCCTGCGGCCAGTGGCGAAGGCCGTCAGCGCCCTGATCCTGACGGTGGGGCTGGCGGGGGTGGCGATCCGGCCCGCGCTCGCCGATCCGGCCCCCGACGACGCAGCGGTCGAGGCGGCGGTCGAGGCGGTCCTCGACGATCCAGTCTTCGGAGAGCCCCGCACCGAGACCCGCTGGGAGCTCCGCGACTACGACTTTTGGGACTGGTTTCAGTTCGATCGCGACAGCGAGGCCGCCTCCAGCGGCCTGCCGGGCGTGGGCGCCGTGCTCGAGGTGGCGCTGTGGGTGCTGGTCGGGGCGCTCCTGGTGGGCGCGGTGCTCGCCGTGGTCACGCGCTTCGGTGGAGATGGGGCCGGGCCCACCGGGCGGCGGGTGGCCCTCGGCGCGCTGTCGGGCGCCGCCGGCGCGGCGCCACCGCCCGCGTCCCCCGACGACCCGCCGTCGCTGGCGCGGGCGCTCTGGGCAGAGGGCCGCCGCGACGAGGCGCTGGCGGTGCTCTACGGGGCGTCGGTGCGCTGGCTGATCGACGAGGCGGGCGTCGAGGTGCCCGAGGGCGCCACCGAGGGCGAGGTGCTCCGCATGGCGCGCCGCGCGCTGCCCCCTGGACCACTCGACGTCTTCCGCCGGCTCACGCTCGCGTGGCAGCAGGTGGCCTACGCCCACCGCCCGCTCGGCGCCGCCGACTTCGAGGGCCTGTGCGCCGCCTGGCCCCAGCTCCGTGCCGGGGGGGTGGCGTGAGCGACCGACGCGAGACGAGCGGCGCCCTGGCCCCCGTGGTCCTCCTGCTGGGGGCGGCGGCCCTCGCAGTCGGATCCTTCCTCCTGCTCTTCGAGAAGGTGGAGGAGGAGGTCGACGCCCAGCCGCGCGGCCTCGCGGCCCAGAACCCCTGGTACGCGATGGAGCGGCTGCTCGGCGATCTCGGGGTGCCGGCGTCCAGCCGATACGGCCTCGGCCAGCTCCCGCCCACCGACCACGTCATCGTGTTGCTGACCACCGACGACGCGCAGCGAGGCCCCCTGTCCGAGCGGCTGAGCGGCTGGGTCGCGGCGGGCGGGCACCTGATGCTGGCGCCGGCGGAGGCCAACCCCGCGCTCGACCTGTTCTCGCTGTTCGGCGACGAGCCCGCCGATCCGGCCTCCACCGGCGACTCGGGCGCCATCGACACCGAGCCGGACGACACCGGCACCCCGCCCGACGACGTCGTCCTCCCCCAAGACGACCTGCTCGACGATCTGGGCGTCCTGGTGGCCGAGCGATGGGTGGGGGGCGCCCGCGCCCGGGTCGAGGTCCAGAGCCCCCGGGTCGCGGCCCCGCGTGCGCTCCGGGTGCAGGCGGTCCCGACCGTCGTGATCTGGTCCGAGCCCGCCTTCCTCCCCGACGACGGGCAAGATCTCGAGATCTGGCACGCTGGATCCTCCCAGATCGACGGCACCGCCTACGGGGCGGTCGTCCGACCGCTCGGCGCGGGGCGGGTGACCCTGCTGCCCGAGGTCGACCTGCTCCGATCCGAGCACATCGACGAGCTCGACCACGCGGTCTTCTTGGTCGATCTGCTGGTCGGAGCGGGCGCCATGCCGGCGGGGGCCTTGCTGGTGCTGTCGGGCGACGCCCCGAGCATCGCGGGCCTGCTGTGGCGGGCCGGGTGGCCGGCCCTCGTCAGCCTCTTCGCGCTCACGCTGGCCTGGGCCTGGCGGTCGGCGATGCCCTTCGGCCCCCGCCTGCCCGACGCCCCCCGCGACCGTCGCAGCCTGCTCGAGCACGTCGAGGCCACGGGTCACTTCTTGTGGCGCCACGGCCACCACGGCGCCCTGCTCGCGGCCGCCCGCGGCCGCCTTCGCGACCGCCTGTCCCGCCGGCACCCCGGCCTCGCCATGCTCGACGACGAGGCCCTCGCGGTGGCCATCGCCGAGCGCCTCGACCTCGACCCCGAAGAGACGCGCGCGGCGCTCACCGGCGGGGGCGGGCGCGACCGCCGCGCCTTCCTCGCCGCGGTCCGCGCCCTGCAACGCACCTGGAGACGCGCATGACCGACGCCCCTTTGCCTCCCCCAGATCTGGCCCTGGCCAGCCGCCAGGCCGCCGCCATGCGCGACCAGATCAGCCGCGCCATGCTCGGCCAAGATGACGTAGTGGAGCACGTAATCGCGGCCTTCCTCGCGGGCGGGCACGTCCTGCTCGAGGGGGTCCCGGGCCTGGGGAAGACCCTGCTGGTGCTCGCCCTGGCCCGCACCATCGGCGGCACCTTCTCCCGCGTGCAGTTCACCCCAGACTTGATGCCCAGCGACGTGACCGGGCACACGCTCCTCGACCAGGCCACCTCGACCTTCCGGGTCCGCAAGGGGCCGGTCTTCGCCAACCTGCTGCTGGCCGACGAGATCAACCGGGCGCCGGCCAAGACCCAGGCCGCCCTGCTCGAGGTGATGCAGGAGCAGCAGGTCACCATCGAGGGGCAGCGCCTGCCCCTCGCGCCGCCCTTCATGACCCTCGCCACCCAGAACCCCATCGAGCAGGAGGGCACCTACCCCTTGCCTGAAGCCCAGCTCGACCGCTTCTTGCTCAAGGTGCGCATCGAGCACCCGCCGGAGGCGGTCGAGGTCGACATCGTGCGCGCGGTCACGCTGGGCCGCGTGGGCGACACGCTCGACGTCGATCAGGTACAGCAGGTGGTCGATCTCGCGGGGGCCCAGGCGCTGCAGCGGGCCGCGGCGCGGGTGACGGTAGACGACCGGGTGGTCGAGTACGCCGTGCGCGTCGCCCGGGCGACCCGCGCCTGGCAGGGGCTCGCGGTGGGCGCGGGGCCCCGGGGCGGCATCGCGCTGGTCCGCGCCGCGCGGGGGGTGGCCCTGCTCGAGGCCCGTGACTTCGTGACCCCCGACGACGTCAAGCACGTGGCCCTGCCGGCGCTGCGCCACCGGGTGGCTGTGGCCCCCGAGCTCGAGGTGGAGGGCTTGCAGGCCGACGACGTCATCCGGTCCATCCTCGAGACCGTCGAGGCCCCGCGCCAGTGACGCCCTCCCCCCGGCTCCTGCGTGTCTTGGCGGCCTGGCTGGCCGTCGGGCTGGTCGCGTCGGCCTGGCGCCCCCTGGTGCTGCCTTGGGCCGGCGCAGGGGGGGCGGTGCTCGCCTTCGTCCTGCTCGACCTCGTGTTGCTCTCGCGGCTGCCTTGGCCCACGCTGGCGCGCCGCCTGCCCAAGGCGATGGCCCTCGGCGAGTGGCACGCGGTCACCCTCGAGGTGACCAGCGCGGCGCCGCGCCCGGTACGGCTCGAGCTCTTCGAGGAGGCCCCGGACTCGCTCATCCTCGACGGCATGCCGCGTGAGGTGGTGCTGCCGGCCCATGGCGTGGCCACCGTGCCGTACCGGGTGCGCCCCCAGCGGCGCGGAAACCTGAGCCTCGGCGGCGCCCACGTGCGGCTGGTCTCTCCCCTCGGGCTCCTCGAGCGTCGTCGTCGGGTGGGCGCCGCCGAGCCGGTGCGGGTCTACCCGAACTTCCGCCAGGTGGCGCGCTATGCGCTGTTGGCCCTCGATCACCGCACGGGCGCCTTCGGCGTGCACCTGCAGCGGCGCCGGGGCGAGGGCCTCGAGTTCTTCCAGCTTCGCGAGTACCGCGACGGCGACAGCCTGCGGCAGGTGGACTGGAAGGCCGTGTCGCGCCGCGGGCGCCTCATCTCGCGAGAGTACCGCGAGGAGAAAGACCAGCAGGTCATCCTCATGCTCGACTGCGGGCGCCGCATGCACACCCGCGACGGCGACCTCACCTTCTTCGACCGCGTGCTCGATGCCGCCCTGCTGCTCGCCTATGTCGCGCTGAGGCAGGGGGACGCGGTGGGCATCATGACCTTCTCTGGGGTCGACCGCTGGGTGCCCCCGCGCAAGGGCCGAGCCGCCATGACCACCCTGCTCAACGCGGTCTACGACGTGCAGACCAGCACCGCCCCCTCCGACTTCGCCGAGGCTGCCCATCGGCTGGCCACGCGCCAGAAGCGCCGCTGCCTGGTGGTGCTGCTCACCAACCTGCGCGAAGACGACGCGGTCGACCTGCCGCTGGCCCTCGCGCCCCTCCGCCGCCGCCACCTCGTCCAGCTCGCAAGCCTGCGCGAGCCCGCCCTGGCCGCGGCCCTCGAGCCCGACGTCGAGCAGTTCGAAGACGCGCTCCGCTTCGTCGCCACCCAGCACTACCTGGAAGGCCGAGAGCGGGCCCACGCGCTGGTGCGCCGCGCGGGCCTGCGCGCGCTCGACGTCGAGCCGGCCGACCTGCCGGCCGCGCTGGTCAACCAGTACCTCGACATCAAGCGCGCGGGCGCGCTCTGAGCCGCTACCGCCAGTGCGGCGGGTAGGTGTCGTCGAATCCGGGCAGCGCCTCGATGCGCGTCATCCACGCGGCGAGCGCCGGGTAGTGCTCGGCGAAGGGCAGCAACTCGAGCTCGAAGTCGGCCACGGCGGGCTTGCCGGCGGCCCGCAGCGTGGTCTGCACCAGCGGGTAGGCCGCCAGGTCGGCGGCAGAGATGTGGTCGCCCGCCAGGTAGGCGTGGGCGGCCACCAGCGACTCGAGGCCCGCCAGCTCGAGGTGGAGCGCCCCGGCGGCCCGCTCGATGTCTCGGCGCTTGGCCTCGACGTCGCCGAAGAAGACCGGGCGGAAGAAGTCGTGGCCCCGCGGCGACAGGTAGCTGTCGACCTCGGCGAGGCGCTGCCAGATCCGCCCCGTGACGTCGGGGGTGCGGCCGAACAGCGGCGGCGAGGGGTAGCGGGCCTCGAGCCAGGCCAAGATGGCGGTGGACTCGTACAGCACGAGGTCGCCGTGCTGCAGCACGGGCACCTTGCCTCGCGGGTTGCGCGCCAAGAACTCCGGGCTCCGATGCTCGCGCTTCGAGAACTCGATGAGGTGGTTGGTGTAGGGCAGCCCCTTGTAGGCGAGGGCGAGCTGTACCCGCCAGGCGTAGGGGCTGCCGCTACCGGTCCAGAGTTCGAGGGTCATGGGAGCGCTCCGGTGGGAGGCGGAGGAGGAGGAGGAGCCGGCTTGCGGCCCACCGCGGTCTGGTGACCGGTGTGGCCGGCCAGCCGAAAGGCGATCTGGGCGGGCAGATCGATGAGGCCGAAGAGCAGCATCAGCCCGAGCCCGAGCGTGAGCTCGACCAGCCGCCGACCGACCGACTTGTCGTCTTCGTCCATCGGCTCGAGGCCCAGCCGGTCCACCAGCCAGATGGCGAGGCTGACGGTGAACTCGCCGGGGAAGACCATGGCTTGCCGGTGCACCGGCTCGAAGCCCGCGGCTTGGAGGGCCGCCTGGAGGGTGTCGCCGGTGAAGTGGGACAGGTGCTGGGGCACCAGCAGGGGCAGCCAGGCCCCGCCGAAGACCCGGCGCCAGGGGCTGTCGAAGTCGGGGACCTCGACGACGCACAGCCCCCCGGGCCGCAGCAACCGGTGGGCGGCCTCGAGGGCGGCCACCGGGTCGGTCTCGTGCTCAAGGCACTCGTAGAAGGTCACCACGGTGAAGCTCGCCGCCGGCCACGGGGCGTCGACCACCCGGCCGACCCGGTAGTCGACCGCCTCGGGGTCGACCGCCGCGGCGATGCTGCCCTCGTCGAGATCGAGCCCCGCCGCGGCCACCCCGCGGTCTTGGCGCAGGACCTGGAGCAGGTGGCCCTGGCTGCACCCCACGTCGAGCACGTGGTCGTCGGGGGTCAGCGGGCGCGCCTTCTCGAGGGTGACCCGGCGGTAGCGGTTGAGCAGCCGACCGAAGGGGCCCCGGTAGAAGCCGCCCATGTCCATGGCGCCCGCGCCGCCCGAGTAGGCGTCGTCATAGTAGAACGCCAGGCCGGCGTCGGTCGGGCGCGGCCGCGTGGCCACCAGGGCGCACCCGCGACAGCGCTGAAGCGCGAAGGCGCCGGGGCGTCGCCAGACGTGATCGCGGACCGAGAGCCCGAGCGTGTCGAAGTCCTCTCCCCCGCACAGCGCGCAGGGGGGCTCGATGGTCGGGGGGGGAG
>JBDQIL010000057.1:0-9878 GCA_040264415.1 Myxococcota bacterium | reverse complement strand
GTGAGCTCGGGGGCGGCGGGCGCGGGGGCCGCGGCCTTCGGGACGGGCGCCTTCCCCTTGCTGGCCTTCGGAGGCGCCTTCGCCTTGGGCGCCGGCGCCTTCGCCGCGGTCGGCTGCTTGCGTCCCCAGGAGTCCTTCAAGGCCACGATGCGGTTGTAGACCAGCCCATCAGGCGACGAGTCCACCGGATCGGAGGCGAAGTAGCCCTGCCGCTCGAACTGGTAGCGGGTGCCCGGGGGGTCGCCCGCCACGAAGGGCTCGACCCGGCACCCGTAGAGCACCACCATGCTCTCTGGGTTGAGGTCGGCGCGCCAGTCGCCGTCGGCGCCGGGGTGCTCCGACGAGAAGAGCCGATCGGTGAGCCGCACCACGGCCGACTCGGAGCCGGCCTCGCTCACCCAGTGGATGGTGCCCTTGACCTTGCGCCCGTCGGCCGGCGACTTGCCGCCGCGGGTCTCGGGGTCGATCGTGCCCTTGATCTCGATGTTGACGCCCGTCTCGTCGTCGCGCACCACGTCGGTGCACCGCAGGAAGTAGCCGTAGCGCAGGCGCACCTCGCCGCCGGGCACCAGCCGCCGAAAGCCCTTTGGGGGATCGACCGCGAAGTCGGTGCGCTCGATGTAGAGCGGGCTGGAGAAGGGCACCCTGCGCGTGCCCTGCTTCGGGACGTCGTGGGGGTAGAGCGGCGCGTCGATCCAGTCGACCTCGCCGTCGGGCCAGTTCGTCACCGTGACCTTGAGCGGCCGCAGCACGGCCATCACCCGCGGCACCTCGGGGTTGAGGGTGTCGCGCATGGCGTTCTCGAAGCGCGTGAGGTCGACCGTGCTGTTGGTCTTGGCCACGCCCACGTCATCGACCAGGGCGTGGATGGCCTCGGGGGGCACGCCGCGGCGCCGCAGCCCCGACAGGGTGGGCATGCGCGGATCGTCCCAGGAATCGACCAGCCCCTCTTCCACCATGGCCCGCAGGTTGCGCTTGCTGAGCACGGTGTAGGTGAAGCTGAGCTTCGCGAACTCGGTCTGCTCGGGCGGGCGCTCGACGCCGACGGCCTTCAGGATCCAGTCGTAGAGCTCGCGGTTGTTCTCGAACTCGAGCGTGCACAGCGAGTGCGTGATGCCCTCGATGGCGTCGCTCAGGCAGTGGGCGAAGTCGTACATGGGGTAGATGGGCCAGGCGTCGCCGGTCCGAAAATGGTGCTGCCGCCGGATGCGGTACAGCAGCGGATCCCGCATCTTCATGTTGGGGCTGTCGAGGCCGATCTTGGCCCGCAGCACGTGCGCCCCGTCTTCGAACTCGCCCGCGCGCATGCGCTCGAACAGGGCGCGGTTCTCCTTCTTGGAGCGCGACCGGTACTTCGACGGCTTGCCCGGCTCGGTGACCGTGCCCCGCAGCTCGCGCAGCTCGTCGAGGCCCACGGAGTCCACGTAGGCCAGCCCGGCGTCGATCAGCTGCAAGGCGTAGCCGTAGAGCTTGTCGTAGTAGTCGGACGCGTAGAAGACGCGGTCGCCGGGGTCGAAGCCGAGCCACGTCACGTCGCGCAGGATCGACTCGACGAACTCGACGTCTTCGGTCTCGGGGTTGGTGTCGTCGAAGCGCAGGTTGCACGCGCCGTCGAATTCCTGGGCCAGCCCGAAGTCGAGGCAGATCGCCTTGGCGTGCCCGATGTGCAGGTAGCCGTTGGGCTCGGGGGGGAAGCGCGTGGTGACCGGGCGACCGAAGCGGTCGGCCTCGCGGTCTTCGACCACCTTGGCGCGGACGAAATCGAGCGGACGTTCGGGGGCGGGGGCCTTTGCAGACGACATGGGGTCCTCGGGGGAGCGTGTCGGTGGGCTATCACGCCCGGTAGGGGGAGCGCCTCGGACTCAAAAGGTGCCCCCGAGCTGGAGCGTAGGCGTGAGGCTGCGGTCGAGGCGCTGGAAGACGGCGTCTCGGTCGGCCGAGGGCTGGCCGAAGTAGGACGCCCGGCCGCGCAGCACGAGCCGCCCGGTGAGCCCGGCCCCGCGCAGGGGGGCGCGCCGGAGCACCGCCTGGACGCCGAGCTCTCCGCCGCCCTCGAGGCCGAACCCGCTCGTGTCGACGTCATCGTCGATGCCGGGGCCGATGGCGTCGGGCTCGCTGTCGGGAGAGAAGCGGGCCCGGGCGCCGGCGGCGCCCAGCCAGGCCGACGCCACCGGCGCGACCGCGCGCGGGCGCTCCCATGGACCATCGGGATCGACGCGCCAGCCCACGCGCTGGCCCAGCGCGGCCAGCTGCCCGTCGGCGTCGGCCGAGGCCACTGCCTCGCCGTCGTCCAGCTCGTAGACGTCTTGCCGGGCACGCAGCGACTGGGCGGTGGGGCCCGCCCACAGCCCGCCCGGCAGGCCGGCCCGCAGCACGACCTCGCGCGACGCCACGCGGACCGCGTCGGCGTCGGGGCTGTCGATGGGCACGGCGACGAGCTCGGAGACGCCCACGTCGAGGTCGAGCGACCCCCACGGGGCCCAGAGCCGCGCCACGCCGACCGAGGCCGTGATGGTTTGTTCGCCCACCAGCCCGTCGACGCCGGCCATCCGGAAGGCCCACGCGGCCGATCCCCGCGCCCGCCCGAAGCGTACGTCGCCCTCGACCCCAAAGCCCACCGACAGGTCGGGCTTCAGGCTGTCGCCGCGGATCTCGACGTCGTCGGCCACGGGCAGCGCGCCCGGGGCGCCCGCACGGACCGCCCGCGAGAAGGCCACCGCGCCCCCGCGCGCCTGCACGACCAAGCGGCGGGGGCCGTCATCGCCCGGCAGCGCAGCGGCCTGGGCCGCGCCGAGCGAGGGGTACTGCCGCAGCGCCAGCGCGCCGGTGGGGCCCGCGCTGACCAGGGCCACCGCGCCGGAGGGCCCCCGGCCCACTGCCAGCACGTCCGCGCGGTCGCGCGAGGCCACCCACGGCGCGCCCAGGCCGTCCGCCGTGACGGGCGCGAGGGTCACGCCAGCAGAGAAGGGGTGGTCGCGCCAGGTCCAAGCCACCACGCCGTCGGTCGAGGCCACCGCCTCGCCTGCCACCGGCCCGCCCAGCACGCGGCCCGCGCCGTCGCGGGCCAAGGCCTGCCGCCGCAGCGGATCGAAGCCCATCGCCACGGCGCCCGACGGGCTCCCCGCGGCCGCCGCGAGCGAGCCGCCGCCCGCCGGGCCCAGGCTGCGCTCTTGGTCGGTGTGGTCGAGCAGCACCAGGCGCGCGCCCGACCGGTAGACCACGGCGGGCGCGTCGGCCCCGTGCACGCGCGCGACGGCCTCGACCCCGTCGCCCACCCGCGCCCAGCGCTCCATCTCGGTCATGCCCTCCTCCCACCGCACGACGCCAGCCCAGTCGTCGCCGCCGCGCTCGGCGATGTGGGCGACGACCGACCAGTAGCCGTCATCGACCCCGAGCTCGGGCGAGGTGAGCCGCCCGTCGGGCAGGGGGAGCCGGTCACAGGCCCAGCCGTCGCCCTCGTCGGCACACACCACGAGGGCCGCGTCAGCGCCAGCGGGGTGGAGCAGGGCGGCCACGACCACCTTGCCCATGTCGGTGGTGGCCACCTGGACGCGCGACGCGGGCGCGGCGGCCCACCCGCCGCTCAGGCCGTCGGGTTCAGGGAGCGAGACGGCGGCCCAGGCGGCAGCCGCTCGCTGGTAGACCGCGACGCGGCCCTGCAGGGGTCCGCCCAGCAGCGGGCGGCGGGCCTCTTCGATCCCCGCGACCCACGCCGCACCGTCGACGTCCACCGCCACCGCGCCCTGGCCGGTGATGCGCAGGGCGGGCGGGAGCAGAGCCGGCGCCGCGCCGGGCTCAGCGGCATGAGCCAGGCCGACCGTCAGCAGGGGCGTGATCCACAGCACGTCGGCGCTACTCTCCGGCCAGCGCGTTGAGCTCTTCGAAGCCGGGCAGCTGCGACAGGTCGGGCACCACGACGATCTCGATGCGGCGGTTGGCGGCCTTGCCCTCCTTCGAGTCGTTGACGGCGCTGGGGTGGTACTGCGAGAAGCTCGCGGCCGACAGGCGCTCGGGCTCGACACCCGCGCCGATCAGCGCCTTGACCACGCCCACCGACCGGGCCGAAGCCAGCTCCCAGTTCGACGGGAAGCGGGTGGTCTGAATCGGGACGTCGTCGGTGTGGCCCTCCACCTGAAAGCGGCGGTCGGGGATCTCGATCAGCACCGCCGCGACCTCGGCCAGCGCAGCGGTCCCGTCGTCCGACAGATCCGCCTTGCCAGACTGGAAGAGGATGTCGGTGGCCATCTGCACGACCATGCGCCCGTCGATGATGCGCACCTGAAGGCGGCCCGCGTCGATGAGGGTCTTGAACTTGGCGAGCAGATCTTGGAACTCGCTCACACGGGCGTCGGCCGCCTCTTTGCGGCGGGCCAGCTCGGCGAGGGCGGCCTGCATCTCCTCGACCGACGACTTGAGGCGGGACCGGTCCTTGACCAGACCGGCCTGCTCGGCCCGCATCTTCTCGAGCGCGGTCTCTCTGTCGGCGATGCGAGAGGACAGGTCAGCCGACTCGCCCTGCGAGGCTGCGAGCGCCTCTTCGAGGGTCTGCACCTGGACGTCGCGCTCGGCCACCGTGGCGTCGCGCGCGGCGACGGTGTCGGTCGCCTGGCGCAGCTCCGCTTGCAGCGCCTCGTAGTCCTTCTTGGGGACGCAGCCGACGGCGAGCAGCAGGGCGAGGGACAAGGGCAGGCGCTTGGGGGTGCTCCAAGCGGGAGGATCGCAGCCGGGATCGGCTGCACGCCACGCCCGATAACCAGCCGCGCTGGCCCCGCCCCCCCGGACGTCGTCAGTGCGAGGTGGTCGCGTCGAAGCGGTATGTGAGGGTCGTGTTCACGTTCAGCTCGACCCCGCTGCCGCTATAGCCGCTGTAGTTGTAGTCGGCGTGGAAGCCCTCCCAGGTGCCGGTGCCCAGGCCCGAGCCCGTCGAGGAGCCCGACGCGTAGTGGTAGGTGGCCTCGCAGTCCCAGCCGGCCACCATGGCGTAGGTGGTGCCCGACTCGAAGGCCACGCCGATGTCGCCCGAGGCGACGCTGGTGTCGCCTGCGCTCGCGGCCACGGTGTCGGACCACTCGATGGTCCAGCCGGTGTCGGTGAAGCTGCTGTTGGACATCACGTAGAAGTCGACGTCGCAGGTGGCGTCGAGCACGTCGAGGTAGGCCGTGAAGCTGTCGAGGGTGCGGGTGTCGTTGGCCGTGATCACGAAGCCGCGGGCGTAGCCGTCGGCGCTGCTCGAGTAGGTGTCGGCGCCCATGGCGTAGGCGGTCGAGGTGCCACAGCGGTCGGCGTCACAGGTGAAGGAGGCGTCGTCGCCGTACTCGTAGTCGAAGTCGGAGCGGTAGAGGTGCAGGTCGGCGCCGTCGTTGTCGTCGCCGCCCGACAGGCTGCCCAGGTCGCAGTCGGTGGCGGTGAAGGCCGTGCTCGACGAGCCGCTCAGGTAGATCGAGCCGCTGTCGTCGTCGGACGCGGTCGAGCCGAGGATGCCCGCGGTGAACGACGACGACCCGGTGCACGTGAAGTCGGAGGCGGTCAGGGCCAGGCCGCCGACATCGACCGTGGCGTCGTTGTCCGCCCACACCGACCCGTTCAGGCTGCCTGACCCGGCGTAGAACCAGGCCGCGCCGATGCCATCGAGCGACGCGTTGTCCTCGACCAGCCCGTCGATGTCGTCCCACGAGGCGTAGTAGACGAAGGCCGCGCCGCCCGCGTTGTCGGCGATGTTGTCGGTGATCTGCGTGTCGGTGGAGGTGACCGCGCAGCCGTAGGCCGCCAGCCCGGCCCCGTAGTACGCGGTGTTTCCGGTCAGCACGACATGGTCGAGGTCGAGCGTGGTGGTGCCCGAGACCCCGCCCGCGCTGCAGAACACGCCGCCGCCCACCTCGTAGCCCACGCCAAAGAGGTCGGACTCGCCCGCGCCGCCTTGAATGGTGAGGTCGGAGATCGACACGTCGATGGCGTCGGCGTCGATGAACACCGCGGCGCCCAGGTCGTCGGCGTCGAGGATCACCGCGGTCTCGTCGCCGCTGGGGTTGGTGACGGCGACGTCGGCGCGCACGGTGAGCGTGGCGGTCCAGGTGCCGTCGCACAGGGCCAGCGTGCCGTCGCTGGTGAGCGTGACCGCCCCCGCGCCGCCCGAGGTGGGCGCGAGCAGGGTGGTGTAGTCGGCGGGGACTCCCGCGGTCGTGGTGAAGGTCGCCAGACCGTCTTCGCCCGTCGAGCCGTCGCAGTCGGTGTTCACACCGTCGCAGCGCTCGGCCTCGCCGGGGTTGATCCAGGGGTCGGTGTCGTCGCAGTCGGTGGCGCTGGTCACCGCGCCCGACGGCGCCTCGCAGGCCTGGGTGAGGTCGGCGAGGTCACCGTAGCCGTCGCCGTCGCCGTCGCCGTAGAAGCGCGTGTAGCTGCTGGGATCGACGCCGGGGTCGGCGTCGTCGGCCAGCCCCGAGCAGTCCTCGTCGGTGTCGGCGGCGTCGCAGACCTCGATGGCCGCGGGGTTGATGGCGGCCGCGCCGTCGTCGCAGTCGCTCGTGTCTTCCACCCACCCCTCGGGCGGGTCGCAGTACAGCGCCGGCGCGACGGAGGCGTCGCCGTAGCCGTCACCATCGGCGTCGGGCACGCGGCTCACCTGCGAGGCCGCCGACACGCCGGGGTCGGCGTCGTCGGCCAGCCCCGAGCAGTCCTCGTCGGTGTCGGCGTCGTCGCAGACCTCGACCGCGCCGGGGTGCACCTCGGGGGCGCCGTCGTCGCAGTCGCCGCCGGCCTCGACCGTGCCCTCGGGGGGAAGGCAGGCCCAGACCTCGGTCGCGAGGTCGCCGTAGCCGTCGCCATCGCCGTCGGCGTAGAAGGCCGCGCCCGTGGTGGCGTCGAGGTCGGGGTCGTCGTCGTCCACCGCCCGGTCGCAGTCGTTGTCGCGCCCGTCGCAGACCTCGGTGGCGCCGGGGTAGACGCCCGCCGCGCGGTCGTCGCAGTCCTCGTCGGAGAAGAAGCCGTCGCCGTCGGCGTCGACCGGCGCGTCGCCGCCATCGCTGCCGTCAGACGAGCCCCAGGCGCCGTCGCCCGCTCCGACCCCCTCGTCGGAGTCCTTGCCGGTGCAGGCCCCCAAGGGGATGAGCGAGAGCGAGAGGATGAGGGTGGACCACTGCATGGAGCCTCCGCGGGCGGGCGCCTACTCCGGTGGGGGGCCGCGTTCAAGCCGCTCCCGAGCGCAGAACCCGCCCCCGCAACCCGCCGAGGGGGGGGGCCCGTCCGCCCGACGCGCGACCCGGCCCGGTCCTGCGCTATCTTGTCGACGACCCGCACCGCCCCCGGTCCACCATGCCCACCGCTCGCCTCGGCCGCCTGACCGTCACGCCCTTCGCCCTCTGCCTGGTCGCCCTGGGCTGCAGCCCGTCCTCGGGCACCGACGACCCCGCGGCGGCCGGCGACACCGGCGGCCCCACCGACCTCACGGTGGAGATCCCCCCCGTGGGCGAGGGGCAGCTCCAGTTCGCCAGCCCCGAGATGATCATCCAGCCGTACACCGAGCTGCTGCTCTGCTACTTCGGCACCTACGACGGCCCCGACATCGGCGTGACCGCCATGTCCACCCGCAGCCACGAGGAGGTCACGCACCACTCCGGCGTGATGGGCGTCTATGACGACCAGTACGCCGACGGCGAGCTGATCGACTGCATCGACCAGGGGGTCGAGGGCATGGGCATCTACACGCCCATCTTCTTCCCCGTGGGCATCGACTGGGAGGGCGGCGACCCCATCCCGCCCGACATCAACTACCTGAACCTGCCGCCGGGCGCGGGCTTCCGCATCAACGAGGGCCAGCGCTGGACCCTCGACCTGCACTACATCAACTACTCGGACACGCCGGTGGTCACCAACACGGTGTTCACCGCCGACGTGGTGCCCGCCGACGAGATCGACAGCTGGATCGGCGCGGTGATGTTCGACTCGGGGCCCTTCGACCTCGAGCCCGGCCCCACCGAGATCGTCTTCGACTGCACCTGGCAGGAGGAGTACGACGTGGTCACGCTGATGGCCCACATGCACGCCTACGGCTCGTACTTCAAGGCCGAGCTCATCCGGCCGGGCGAGGCGCCGGTCAACATCTTCGAGATCCCAGACTGGAGCCCGGCGCTCAAGGACTACCCGCCCGTGCAGTCGCTCGAGCCGGGCGAGCTCCACGTCAACCCGGGCGACGTGTTCCGCACCACCTGCGGGTGGACCAACGAGACCGGCGAGCTGCAGCCCTACCCCGCCGAGATGTGCTCGCTCGAGATGGCCGCCATGCCGCTCGAGCTGCCGCTGATGTGCGTGGACGGCCAGTACATCGAAGAGGGGCAGGCCCCCAACTGAGCGCCACGCCCGGTCAGCCGCCCCACCCCGTGGTGGGGACGGGCGCGTCGCGGTCGTCGAAGACCAGCTCCCGCTCGGGCCAGCGCATGGCCGCCAGCGCCCCGTCGAAGCCGCCGGCGCGTCGACCCATGGCGCGCTCCAAGAAGCGCCGCCCCACGCTGTAGTCGATGCAGAACACGTTGCCGCGCGGGCCCGCCCACCCGAAGGGGTCGTGGGTCTGCCAGGTGTCGGGCTTGCCGTCTACCTGCGCGCCGTCGCGGCGGCGCCAGTAGTGACCCACGATGACCGCAGCGTCGTCTTCGTAGCGGTTCCACCAGTCGTCGCGCTTCACCACCCGCCACTTGCCGCCGGTGAAGAAGATCTGCTCGAAGGGCACGCCAGCCTCTTTCCCGCTGGTGAGCACCTTGACCGGGTGCCCAGACTGGCGCCGAGACGCCGCCTCGCGGTGGTTGGGCAGGTCTTCGGTGGGCGGGGTGTCGCGGTCTTTCAGCCACGCGAAGCGCCGCAGCTCCTCGATCTCGCGCTCGAAGACGCCCGACCGAGCCAGCTCGGCGCGGATGCGGTCGGTCCACCGGCGGTTGACCCACGCCAGATCGGCACGCTCGGGGATGCGGGCCACCGCGTGGTCGTCCCAGCAGGCGTGAACCACGCGCAGGTCGTCGCGCACCAGCGCGAGCGGCAGCGTGCGGAAGAAGGTCAGGATCTCTTCGATCTCTTCTGGGTAGGCCATCTCGGAGTCGAAGGGCACGATGACCTTCTGGCCGTCGACGCCGCGGGCCTGGTAGTGGTCCTCGAGGCGCGCCTGAGCCCAGCCGTTGCCCTCCTTCTCGTCGCCCTGGATCAGGTTGAGCTCGTGGTTGCCGGCGACGCACCAGGCCAGCCCGGCCTCGACCAGCTGACGCACCCGCCACACCACGGCGGGGCTGTCGGGCCCGCGGTCGACGAGGTCGCCCACGAACACGAGCGGGCGCTCGACCGTGCCGGCGTCGACATCGACCCCGAGGCGGGCGAGCAGCCGGTCGAGGGCCTCGGCCTCGCCATGGATGTCGCCGATGATGTCGAGGGGGCCAGGGGGGAGGGACTGGACGAGCTGCGGCATGGGGGGTCCCCTATCCCCCCGGGCGCGGCACGCGACGCGGCACGCGACGGGTGACACGCGATAGGGCGGCGGCCGACCCCGTCCGGCGATGCCGGCGCCACCCTGGAGCGACCATGGCCTTCGACCCCAGCGAGATCGGCTACCCCCCGGCTGTCTGGCAGTACCAGCTCGACGGACGCTGGTGGGTCTGGGCCGGGCGCACGGCCCGCGACAACGACAAGCTCTCGCTGAAGGTGGCGCGCAACGACGACTGGTGGTTTCACGTCAAGGGCACCCCCGGCAGCCACGTGGTGCTCTTCGTTCGCGACGGCGAGCAGCCCCCCCGCGACGTCATCGAGCGGGCGGCGAGCGTGGCGGCGTGGCACAGCCGGCTGCGCGACGGCGGCACCGTGGCGGTCAACGCCACGCGGGCTCGGTTCGTGTCGAAGCCCCGGGG
>JBDQIL010000056.1:0-9882 GCA_040264415.1 Myxococcota bacterium | reverse complement strand
GGCCGACGTCGCGGGCGCCTTGCTCGGGCTGCGCGACGGCCCGCTCGCCCATCACCCGCCGGCGGTCCGCGCCACCTGGCGCGCGGTGGGCACCTGGTGGGTGCAGGCGCGGCGGGGCGGGCTGCTGGTGCTTCACGGTCCCTCCCGCGCCGCCCTCAGCGCCGTGATCGACGCCGTCGCGGCGGCGGCCCGCGCCGACGGGGTGGCCCAGCGGTCGCTCGACGAGCCCGGGCCGGGTGGCGCTTGGGTCGCCGCCCCTCCGGACGCGCCCGCGCCTCTGTTGCTGCGGGCGGCCCAGGCCGCGCGGGTGGTCTACACGGCGGACCGCCCACAGATGCGGCTGGCCGCCGCCGGCGCGACCCATGTCGCCGTGCCGGCAGCGCCCTCCACCGGAGAGCACCCCGCCCAGAGACGCCTGCTCGCGGCCCTGGCCGACGGCCCGCGCTCGGTGGACGACCTGGCCCGCGCGCTCGACCTGGGCGCGCTCGATCTGCTCGAGCTGGCCGAGCCGCTGCTCCGTACGGGCCAGGTCGAGGAGCGTCGGTCGGGCCGGATGCTGGCCCGCCCCGACCGCGGCTAGCTCAGGCGTCGGCCTCGAGGAAGCGCTCGAGCGAGGCGTTGACCTTCTCGAGGTTCGGCGTGATCAACCGCACGATGAACTTCTCGACCTGCGGCTGGATGCGCTTGGCCATGAAGCCAGGGACACCCGGGATCTTACGAAGGTCGAGATCGAGCGTGCCCTCGAGCCGCACGCGGGTCCCGCCTTCGACCGCGGTGAAGCTGTTTCGGCCCGAGCAGGTCACCTGATCCCGGAGGGCGGGGATCTCGAGCCGCCAGTCGACGTGCTGGGCGGTGTCGTCCCAGCGGGCGTGATCGTCCCACTGCATCCACTCCGGCTTGACGATCCCCTGCGCCACCTTGGGCAGCTCGGTCTGGGCGAACCACCGGTTGAGCAGGTCGACGCCGTCGGGTCGCTCGACGCGAGAGATGACCCTGATCTCGCGAATATCCTGCATGTACGGTGCGATCTCGGGCAGCCGATCGCGGTAGGTCGCGTAGACATGCGCGATGGGGAAGTGGATGACGCTCTCGGACAGGATCTGCATGGGGCGGCTCCGTGGCGATGACCCGGCGACGGGGGAGACTCGCCGGCCCCACGCGGATATCCACCTGCATCGTGCGCGCCACTCGCCTGCTCCCCCGCCATGAAGACGAGGCCCGGGCCCTGCTGATGCAGGACCCGGAGGTGAACCTGTTCCTGCTCGACCTGCTGGCCCAGGGGGGGCTGCCCCTCGCGGGCGCCCGCCACCTCTGGATGGGCGCCACCAACGACGCGGGCGCGCTGGTGTCCATCGTCTACGCGGCCACCCCGCACCCGGCGCGGGCGGCCTCGACCGCGGTGGCCTGGGGTGACCCGGATGGCTGTACGCTGCTGGGGCGCTGGCTCGCCATGCGGCGGGGCACCCGCATGATCGTGGGCCCGCGCGGCCCATCCGATGCGCTGTGGGGCGGGCTCGGGTCTCTGCCGCCCCAGACCCGGTACGACCAGCGCCTCTACGTCTGCGACGTCCCCCCCGACGGCGACGCGCTCCCGGTCGAGCGGGCGCGCGAGAGCGACCTCGACACGCTGTCGCGCATGCACGCGGCCATGCTGCAAGAAGACCTGGGCATCGACCTCGCCGACCTCGACATCGACACCCACCGCGGGCAGGCGCTGTTTCGCATCCGCAAGGGGCGCTCGTGGGTGTCGCGCGATCGGCAGGGGCACATCCAGTTCACCATCGGCGTGGGCACCGAGGGCCCCTTGGGGGCGCAGGTGGGGGGCACCTTCGTGCCGCCGGCCCTGCGCGGGGCCGGCATCTCCACGCGGGCGATGCGGGGCCTCTGCCGCGCCCTGCTGGCCGAGGTGCCCCGGGTCACCCTCCACGTCAACGAGGCCAACCTGGGTGCGGTGAAGTGCTACGAGCGAGCTGGGTTTCGGCGGGCCGCGCCCTTCCGGTTGATGGTGTTGGGCTCGCGCTTCGGCTGAGCCGGGCTAGCGGCAGGTATGTCAAAACCTGCCTGGTTCGTCGGCCCCTGGGATCTGAACCGTCGCCTGGCGTGCGTGCCCGACGACCCGTCCGCCGGAACCGTGGTGCTGGTGGAGTCGGTGGCCAAGAGCACCGCCCTGCCCTTTCACCGCCAGAAGCTCGTGCTCGTGCTCTCGGCCCTACGGCACTTCGCCGCCGAGCTGCGCGAGGAGGGCTTCGACGTCGAGGTGGTCCGCGCCCCCACCTATGTGCAAGGCGTGGCCGCCCACGTGGCCGCGCGGGGGTCGAGCGCGGTCCACGCCCTGCTCCCCCGCGAGTGGGGGCTGCTCCACTCCCTGCGCCAGGCCGACACCGACGGCACCCTGGGCGCCCCCCTGACCCTGCACGACGACGGCGGCCCGGGGGGGCACTTCCTGCTGTCCCGGGCCGAGTTCGAGGGCTGGGCCGACGGCCGAAAGACCTGGCGCATGGACCACTTCTACCGGTGGATGCGCAAGCGGACCGGCGTGCTGCTCGACCCCGCCGGCAAGCCGGAGGGCGGGAAGTGGAGCTTCGACAGCGACAACCGTGGCACCCCACCGCCGGGCGAGCGCCCACCGGGGCTGCCCCGCTTCGAGCCCGACCCCCTCACCCGCGCGGTGATGGACGAGGTGGCGGGCTGGGGCATCGGCTGGGGCCGGCTCGACGGCTTCGCCTGGCCGGTCACCCGGCGCGACGCCCTGCGCGCCCTCGACGCCTTCTTCGCCCAGCGCTTCGCGCGCTTCGGCGACTACCAGGACGCCATGGTCACCGGCGCGCCCTTCCTGTGGCACGCCTGCGTCTCTCCTGCGCTCAACCTCGGCCTGCTCCACCCCCAGGAGCTCATCGACGGCGCGCTCCGGGCCTGGGACGGCGGCGCGCCGATCAACGCGGTCGAGGGCTTCATCCGCCAGGTGCTCGGCTGGCGAGAGTACATGCGCGGCATGTACTGGCGCCGCATGCCGGGCCTGCGGGCCGCCAACCGCTTCGACGCCCAGCGGCCCCTCCCCCGCTTCTTCTGGGAGCCCGACCAGACCGACCTGGCCTGCGTGCGCGAGGCGGTCACCGCCGTGCACGACCACGGCTACGCCCACCACATCCAGCGCCTGATGGTGCTCGGCAACCTGGGGTTGCTGGCGGGGGTCGCCCCGCCGGCGCTCAGCCACTGGTTCTGGGCGGCCTTCGTAGACGCCTACGAGTGGGTTGAGCTTCCCAACGTGCACGGCATGGCCTTGGCGGCCGACCCCACCTTCACCACCAAGCCCTACGCCGCGTCGGGCAGCTACATCCACAAGATGTCGGACCACTGCGGGGGCTGCCGGTACGACCCCAAGGCGCGCGTGGGCGACGACGCCTGCCCCTTCAACAGCCTGTTCTGGGACTTCATGGCGCGGCATCGCGCCGAGCTGTCCACCAACCCCCGCGTGGGCATGCTGTACCGGTCGTGGGACCGGTGGGACGACGACCAGCGGCACGCCATCCGGGCCCGCGCCCGCGCCCTGCTGGCCGCGTGGGCGCCCGCCGACAACGGCTGGTCCGTTCACGATGATCAGGGCTGAGGGGGACCGCCGAGACCGCGCGGCGCTCGCTCGCAGCGGGTGGCAGCGGGCGGGCGCGGGGCTCGTCCGGCGTCGCCCTGGATCGAATACGACGCGGCGGTCCCCGTCCGAGCCCGCCCACACACCACCGGATCGCCATGCGCCCTCTGCTCCTCCCCGTCGCGCTGACGGTCGCGCTGACCGCGTGTGACCTGGTGGACATCGGGCCCCCGGGCCTGCCCACCCCGCCGATCGACACGGGCTCCGACACCGGCGACCCCGCCGCGCCGGTCTCGTTCGACGGCTTCATCGGCGCGCCCTGCGCCACCGACCGCGACTGCGACGGGGCCCTGATCTGCCTCGGCGACGACCAGGGCTTTCCTGGCGGGGTCTGCTCCGAGGCCTGCGACGAGTTCTGCCCCGACGCCGACGGCGCGCCGGTCACCTTCTGCGTCGACGCCGCCGCGCTCCCCGCCGAGGCTGGCGATGACATCGACGCCGGCGCCTGCCTCTCGCGGTGCGACTTCGGCGCCTTCCCCGCCACGGGCTGCCGCGATGGCTACGGGTGCGCCGAAGCCGCCCGCCCCGACGCGGGCGCCGGCGACCAGACCTTCGCCTGCCTGCCCGACCAGCCCTCCACCCTGACCGCCTGCCACGACGCGCTCGCGGCGCGTGACGTGCCCTTCGAGCCCACCGTGCGGCCCACCGAGCAGCCGTCGGGTGAGCCCCGTCTGACCTGCGAGATCTCCGATCCCGTGTGGCTGCTGGGCGAGGTCGAGGGGCTGACGCTCTCCGACCCGGGCGGCGGCGCCACCCCGCGGGTGCTCACGTCGTGCGAGGCGGCCCTGGCCCTGGCCGACACCGCGCAAGACCTCGCCGCCCAGGGGGTCGTGGGCCTCCGCCACTGGGGCTCGTATGCCTGCCGCACCATCTCGGGCACCGGCACGCTCTCGCAGCACGCCTACGCCGACGCCTTCGACCTGACCGGCTTCGAGCGGTCCGATGGCAGCCTGGTCACCTTGATGGATCACTGGGAGCACGACACGGCGCGCCCGAGCACCGAAGAGGGCGCCCTGTTGCTCGACGCGGCGGTTCGGTGGCACCGCCGCGGCATCTGGAACGTCATCCTCACGCCCAACTACAACCTCGCCCACGACGATCACTTCCATGTGGATCTGACCCCGGGGGCCGACCTGCTGGGCGCCACCGACGGCCGCTACCTGGGGCCCGCGCCGTACGTCGATTGAGGCCGCAGGTGGGGGTGGCGTGTCGCTGCCGTGCGCTGCGATAGTGGCGCCCATGAACACCCGCCTCCGACTTTGCTCGTCCGCCCTCCTCGCCACCGTCGCCCTGTTGGGCTGTCGCGGCGACTCCACCGACGTCCCCGCGCTCGCCGACGACGCCTGCGCGGCCGGGGCCCAAGCGGCCGTGCAGACCTGCCTGCTCGACTACAGCGACGCGGCCGCGGCCTGCCTGTCCGCAGACGACGCGCTGTGCGGCGCCGGGAGCGCTGGCCCCGACTCCGCGCTCGACGCCCTGGCCGACTCGGTGGCGGGGGCCTGCGGCGACGCCGGGCTCTTCGGGCTCGACGCCGACGCCACCGTGGCCCGCCTGCAGACCGCGTGCGCCTCTGAGGCCGACTCGCTGGCCTGGCGCAGCTTCGGCGGCCCCCAGGCCGCGGTGTGGGTCGATGCGCCCGACACCCGGGCCTGCTTGACCGCGGCGCACGACGCCAGCGTCGGGCTGGTGGCCGACCACCTGGGCGACTTCGCGGCGTGCGCCGGGGGCTGTGACGACCTCGCCGGCCAGCGCGCCGACCAGAGCGCCGCCGCCACCGCCGACATCACCGCGGCCTGCGGCGACACGGCCGACATCATCGCGGTGGGGCCCGAGGGCCTGGCCGAGCGCGCCGCGCTGCAGGCCGACTGCCTGGCCGCGGCGACCATCGAAGACGCCGGCGCCCTCGACCTGGCCTGCGGCCCCGACTTCGCCGCCATCGACGCCCCGCGCGGCGAGTGGACCCAGGTGCCGGTCGACCCCGACGAGTGGGGCGCCATCTGTGGCGACGGCTCCGACTACTCGTTCTGGCTCCGGCCGGCGCCAGAGGGCGCGCCCCTCGATCGGGTGTTCGTCGGCCTGCAGGGCGGCGGCGTGTGCGTCTTCGAAGACGACTGCACGGCCAAGCTCGCGGCGGCTCCGGGCCTGTTCACGGCCGAAGATGACGCCCCCATCCCGGTGGGCCTGGTCAGCGACGATCCCGCGGTCACGATCTTCGCCGACTGGACCCAGGTCTACCTGCCCTACTGCAACCAGGACGTCTTCGCGGGCGGCGGCGCGGTCGAACAGCTCGGCGACCTCACCCTGCCGCGGGCGGGCGCGGTCAACCTGCGGTCGGCGCTGCGCATGACCCGCGACTACCTGTGGCGCGAGCTCGACGCCGAGGGCGGCGACGGCTTCCGCCCCGACCAGGTGGTCGCGGCCTTCGGCGGCTGGTCGGCCGGCGCCTACGGCACCCTGTACAACTACCACTGGGTGCTCGACGACCTGCAGTGGCCCCGCACGGTGGCCTTCCCCGACGCCGGGCTGGGCCTCGACAGCGGCGAGACGCTGGGCGTGAAGGCGCTCGGCGCGGTCAAGATCCCCCTCTGGGGCACCCTGCCCAACCTGCCGCCCTACTGCTTCGACGGCGACTGCGCGGTCGGGCCGATCCTGCTCGAGGCCCTGTCTCCCCGGCTGCAGACCGTGCCCGAGCAGCAGGTGCTCGTGTTCAGCAATCAGCGCGACGAGACCCAGCGCGCCGACGCCTACTTCTCCGAAGAGGTGAACTTCATCAACACCCTGCGGGCCGACTACTGCTCCACCAAGGAGCTGCCGGGCGTGCACTGGTACCTGACCAGCGTGAGCGAAGAGAGCGTGCACGTGGTCACCGTTCGCGACGAGCACTGGCTGGGCACGGTCGATGGCGTGGCCATGAACGACTGGTTCCGGGCGGCCATCGAGGCGCCCGACACGCTCACCAGCCACGCCGAAGAGGCCGACTTCGTCGACGTCATCCCCGGGGTCGAGCCCTTCCCGTGCGCGGTCGCCCCCTGACCAGGCGGGGCTAGGGCGGGCTGCCCGCGCGGCAGCGGGCGCGGCGGTCGCTGTCTTTGATCGACGTGCAGTGGTGGCTCGCGCCATCGACCGCGGCGCGGCAGTGCGCGCGCAGGTCGGCGTCCTTCACCGATGTGCAGTGGTGGCTGGCGGTGTCGGCCAGGGCGCGGCACACGGACCGCTGGTCGGCGTCTTTGATGGAGGTGCAGCGGTGGGATTCGCCGGGGTTGGCCTGGCTGCGACAGCTCGCCCGCAGGTCGCTGTCGCCGATCGAGGTGCAGTGGTGGTCGGCCTGGTTGACGACCGCGCGGCACAACGAGCGCAGGTCGCTGTCGCCGATCGAGGTGCAGTGGTGGTCTTCGCCGGTGGCGCGCGCCCGGCACATCGAGCGGGCGTCGCTGTCGGACACCGACGTGCAGTGGTGCGCCTCGCCGGCGGAGGCCGGCCCCGCGAGGACCGAGAGGAGGGCCCCGAGCAGCAGCAGGCTCATGGCCCCTCCGCGACGAAGGTGAGGGTGTGGGCGTCGAGCAGGTCGGCGTGTCGCAGATCGGGGGTGTCTACGACCACCCCGTCGAGCTCCACCCGCGTGACGGTGCCCGCCCCGATGCGCTCGATGTGCAGGGTGTGACCCGCGCCAAACGCAACGTCTAACGCCGGGAACTGAGGGGCTCCCAGGGCGTAGCGATCGGTGCCCGCGAGCGGGTAGAGGCCCATCGCGGCCCACGCCGCCCAGGCCGACAGGGTGCCGCCGTCGTCGTTGCCGGCCAGCCCGTCGGGGCCGGTGCCGTACCAGCGGCCCCAGATCCAGTCCACCCACTGCTGGGTGAGGTCGGGCCGGTCGAGCCACCCGAAGAGCCAGGCGGCGTGCAGGTCGACCTCGTTGCCGTGCCAGTACCAGGTCTCGGGCAGCCCCTCGATATCGTCGGCGGCGTCGATGGCGGCCTCTTCGAAGAACTCGACCAGGCGCGGCTCGACCACCCCGGCGCCGCCGAGCACCTCGATGAGGCGCTCGGGCACATGCGGGGCCATCCAGAGGTACTGGCGGGCGTTGCCCTCGGCGTAGTCGCCGTTCCAGATGTCGACGTCGCCCAGCTCGCCGAAGCGCCCGTCGGCCATGCGGCCGTGCACCCAGCCGGTGGCGGGGTCGTAGAGGGGCTCCCAGGTGGCCCCGCGGCCCAGCAGCTGCTCGACCAAGGCGGGGTCGCCGCCGCGGGCCTGCACCGCGAGGCCCAGGGCGTGGTCGGAGATGGCGACCTCTTGGGTGTTGGCCACCGACCGCCCGACGAGGTCTTCGGGGTAGTACCCGGTGCGGTCGAGGTGGGTGACGTCGGGGGGACCGCCGAAGGCGCCCACCACCGCGCCGGTGGCCTGCTCGACCGCGAAGTCGAGCACCGTGTCGGCGTCCCATCCGTCCAGACCCTTGAGGGCGGCCTCGGCTGCGATGATGGTGGCGGGGGTGCCCACCATGAAGCCGCCGTCCCAGGTGGCGAGCGGCCAGCGCGGCAGCCCCCCCCCTTGGGTGACCATGGGGGCCAGGCTGTCGAGCACGTCGGCGTGCAGGTCGGGCCAGAGCGCGGTGTAGAGCGGGTGGAGCGTGCGGTAGGTGTCCCACAGGCTCATGTCGGTGTACCAGCGGCGGTCGTGCTGATGCACCTGCTGGTCGAAGCCGCGGTATCGCAGGTCGGCGTCGGTGAACTCGGTGGGCATCATGCGGGTGTGGTAGAGCGCGGTCGCGAAGATGGTGCGGTCGCGGTCGGTGCCGCCCGACGGCCGCACCACCGACAGGGCGTCGCGCCAGGTCTCCCAGGCCGCCGCGGCGGCGGCGTCGACGTCGGCCACGCGCTCGGCCGCGAGGTTGGCCGCGGCGCCGTCGGCGTCCACCGTGGAGATGCCGATTTGAACGTCGATCTCGGGCTGGTCGAACGAGAGCCAGCCGCCCAGCCGGAGGCCGTCGACCTCGCCCGTCGCCGAGGTGGCGCCCGGCTCGAGGGCGCCCTCGGAGGCCCACACGCCCCAGTCACTCGGCGGCGGCGACACCACGCCGTCGAACCACACCGTGAAGTCGGCCCGGGCCATCGCGCCGTCGGTCCGCATCCACCCCGACAGCCGGCCCGTGGCGGGGTCGAGGTCGATGGCGGCGGCCTTGACCACGCTGCCGTCCATGACGTGCCCGAGGTCGATGAGCAGGGTCGGGTCGTCGGCCGACGGCGCGAAGGTGTAGCGGTGCACGCCCGTGTGGGGCGTGGCCGAGAGGTCGGCGGTGACCGCCGGGGCGTCGAGCGACAGGGTGTAGCGACCGGGAATCGCCACCTCGTCGGCGTGATCGAAGCGGGCGCGGTAGCCGGCCTCGGTGGTCTTGGCGGCCGTCATGCCGTCGACCGGCATCATCCCCACCAGGCCGTAGTCGGTGAGGCCGACGGCGTAGAGGTGCATGTGGCTGAAGCCCTGCACGTAGACGTCGTCGTAGTGGTAGCCACCGCCGCGGTAGGCGCCGAGCGCCGCCCCGCTGCTGTTGGCGGTGTCGGGGCTGAGCTTGACCAGGCCGTTGGGCGTGCCCGCCCCGGGGAAGCCGCAGCCCACCTGGTAGCCGATGCCGCCCGTCGCGATCATGGGGTCGACGTAGTCCACCGGATCCCAGGACTCCGGGGCCGGGCCCGTGTCAGCGTGGGTCGAGGGCGGCTCGGGGTCGGCGCAGCCAGCGAGCAGGGCCAGCAGGGCGGCGCGGGAGAGGGCAGACATGGCTGCAGTCTACCCGGGAGTCGACCCGCTGTCGGGGCCGTCACCGCGCAGCTCGACGGTGCCCGGCTGCTGCGCCAACAGTGCGCGAAGGTGGCTGGTCGACGACGTGAGGGAGCGGAACATGCCGGCCAGCAACAGCTCGCGGAAGCGCTCGCCTTCGAGGGTGTCGGCGGCGATGAGGGCCTCGGTGGCCCCCCGGCTCAGGCGCAGCACCGTGGCTGGGCCGCGGGCGAGCACGCTGGCCGTGCGGGGGCCGTGGTCGACCACGCCGATGTGGCCCACCAGGGCCGGCGCGGTGAGGGTGGCCACCATCTCGGTGCTGTCGCCGTCGGTGATCTCGACCTCGAGCACTCCCTCGGCGAGGACCGCGACGCCGTCGGCGGGGTCGCCCTGACGGCACAACGCTTCGCGGGGGGCGAGCGGGGCGAGGCGCGCCCGCCGCAGCAGCGGGATGAGGCCGGGGG
>JBDQIL010000055.1:0-9943 GCA_040264415.1 Myxococcota bacterium | reverse complement strand
CTCCGGGGGCAGCTCGCCGCGATCCACCGCAGCCCCACCTGGCGGGGGCTCTCCGCCGTCCATCGGATGCTGGGTCGATTCACCCGCGGCGACGAAAAATAGTCACCGCTGATCGTGCCGCTCCTTTGCCGACAGGGTCGCGCCGGTGCCTCCGCCGGTCTTGCATGAAGATGCGAAATCGTGCATAAGGGTAGATGAGAGACCGGAGACGACACATGTCGAGCCCCACGCTCACCGCACCGCCCACCACCCTGCCCTCGCTGCGCAAGCCCACCGTGGCGGACGTCGGCGAGATCATGGCCCTGATCGAAGCCGACATCCGAAGCGAGCGCGTGCTGCCCCGCACCCACCGCGCCGTGGCCGAGCGCCTCCGTGACTACACGGTCGCGGAGCGCGACGGCGTGGTGGTCGGGGTCGGATCGATCTCGGTGGTCGACCTGCACCTCGTCGAGATCGGGGTGCTCAACGCCGACGATCCCGAGACGGAGCAGCGCCTGATGGCCGCGCTCCTCACAGAAGCCCAGCAACTCGGGGTCGAGCGGGCCTTCGTGCTCACCGACGACGCCGAGCGCTTCGTCGCCCTGGGCTTCGGGCGCACGACGCTGGCCGAACTCCCCGAGAAGCGCGACCGCCAGTGCCTGCGGTGTTCGCGCCTGCCCCGGTGCCGCCAGGTGGCGCTGCACCGCCCCCTCGAGCCGATGGTCCTGCGCGCCTCGGCTTGAGCCACCCGGCGGTCGGCGCGCCCGCCGAGACGGGCTAGCCCCCCCGCGTGTCGAACTCCCCGCCGCTCTCCACCCGCCGTCGCCGCCTCATCGTCGGCGCATTGCTGGTCGGGACCTTCCTCGCCAGCCTCGAGGTGATGGTGGTGAGCCCCGCCATGCCGGCGGTGGTCTCTGAATTCGGCGGCGCGGGGCTCTACGCGTGGGTGTTCACCGCCTACATCGGGGCCCAGACGCTCACCATGCCGCTGTACGGCCGCATGGCCGACCGGGCGGGCCGCCGCGACGCCTACCTGCTCGGCGTGACGCTCTTCGTCGCCGGATCGATCTGGTGCGCGCTCGCCGGCAGCATGGAGGCCGTGGTCGCCGGGCGGCTGGTGCAGGGCATGGGCGCGGGCGCGCTGGTGCCCCTCACCATGACCATCTTCGGTGATCTCTACGAGGTCGAAGCCCGCACCCGGATGCAGGGCATCTTCAGCCTGGTGTGGGGGGTGAGCAGCCTGTTGGGGCCCCTCGCCGGCGGCTGGCTCACCGAGACGCTCTCGTGGCGCAGCATCTTCTGGCTCAACGTGGTGCCCGGCGCCGTGGCCGGCGGGCTGGTCTTCGCGCTCCTCCCGCGGGCCCTCGGCCGCACCCGCGCGCGCGGGCCGAGCCTGCTGGGCGCCATGGCGACCCTGCTCCGAGGCCGCACCCAACAGACCATCTTCGTGAGCGGCCTGGCGCTCGGCGCCGCGCTCATGGGCGTCATCGGCTACCTGCCCGTGCAGGTGCAGGCCATCGACGGCGGGACCGCGCTCGACGCCGGCATCGCGCTCATTCCAGCGTCGGTCGCCTGGACCATCGCGGCGAACGTCTCGGGCCGGCTCGTGCGGCCGATGGGCTTCGGCACGCTGGTGCGGCTGGGATCGGCCCTGGTCGTCGCGGGCACCGTCATCTCCGCGGTGTGGACCGCCCACCCGGTGGGCCTCATGATCTTCGGCCTGGGGATGGGCGTCACCATCTCCAGCTACAACGTGAGCGCGCAGGTGGCCGCGCCGCCGCAGCTCATCGGGCAGGCCACCTCGCTCACGCTCTTCGCCCGCAGCATCGGCAGCGCGGTGGGCGTGGCGGCCTTCGGCGTCCTCGCGGGTCTCGAGCCCGGCGCGGAGGACTTCAGCGAGGTGCCCGGGCTGGCCGAGGGCGTGGGCGACGTCTTCGTGGGCACGGCGGTGTGTGCGGTCCTGGCGCTGGTGGTCGTGCTCGCGCGCTTCCCCCGGCAGGTCGAGCGGGAGTCGCCGGCTCCAAGGCCCACCTCAGCCGCCGAAGAGCCCGCCGCCTGAGAGCACGTCCTCGACCCAGCGCACCCGGGCGTCGAGCTGGTCGAGGCCGGGCATGCGGGCGAGCTGCTCGGGTCGGAGCTCCTGGGCAAGCAGCCCCTCCACCGTCGCCTGGAATCGGCGCTGCACCCACGGGTTGGGCGTGCGAACGCCGTCGGCCTGCAGCGGGAGCACGTCGGCGGGGAGCACGAAGACGCGGTCGAGCGCCGCCGCTCGCGCGCGCACCGACGCAGCGAGGGCGTCGGTCCCCGCGAGGTCGTAGGCGAAGCCGTACAGCAGCCAGAAGGCCAGGAAGTCGAGGGGACTGCGGTCGGCGACGAAGCCGCCGGCCGCCGCCACCGCGCGGTCCTCCCGCTCCACCTGTTCGGCCCACAGCTCACCGATGAGCGCGCGCATGCCGTCGTGGTCGAGGGTGTGCAGATCGAGGCCGGCCTCGATGCGCGCGCGCATGCCCTCGGGGATGTAGGGCAGCCCCCATCGGGCGGCCAGGCGGCGAGCCAGCGTGGTCTTGCCGGTGCCCGCGCTGCCCGAGAGCGCCACCCGGCGAGGGCGGGGGGACACGGGCTCGACGCGCCGGCTCTCGCCGGCGCTGCCGGCCGACTGCACGGCCGGCCGCTCGCCCAGCACCTGCAACACCGCGCCCGCCTGTGCGATCTGAAACCACGTGTGGGTGCCCGGCAGCGCCGAGAACCGGAGGGCCTGATCGATGGGCAGCCCGAGCAGAGACGCGCTGAGCGCGCGGATGGGGCCCCCGTGCCCGACGACCATCCAGCGCCGCCCCCGCAGGCGGTCCCAGCGCGCCTCGAAGAACGCGTCGAGGCGCGCAGCCATCTCTCCGAATGTCTCGCCGCCGGGGGGGCGGGCGGTGGCGTAGTCGGTCCAGTAGGCGCGCACCCCCGGCAGGTCGGCGTCGGTCAGGTCGGCCCAGGTGCGCCCCTCCCAGTCCCCCATGTGCTGCTCACGCAGGCGGGCGTCGAGCTCGAGGGGCACCCCCAGGGCGGCGGCCAGCGGCTCGGCCAGGGCGCGGCACCGCAGCAGATCGGAGCCCAGCACGCCGTCGGGGCGCGGGAGGTGGTCGCGGCAGGCGGCGACGAGCGCGTCGGCCTGGGCCGCCCCGAGGGCAGACGGCGGGTAGTCGGTGTGGCCGTAGCAGCGCCGCTGGCCGCCGGTGTCGACCGCGCCGTGCCGCAACAGGTGAAGGTGGGTCACCTCGTGCGACGGCAGGGCCTGCTCGGTGGATCGGTCCCAGGCCACGCCTACTCCCCCGCCCGCCGCAGGTGGGCGTCGTGAAAGCGCACGACCTGCACCAGGTTGTCTACGGCGACCCGCTCGCCGGTGCCGTGGATGCGCTCGCTGTCGCCCGGCCGCAGCCAGAGCGGCTGGAAGCGGTAGATGTGGTCGGTGAGGGCGGCGAAGGAGCGGGAGTCCGTGGCGCCGACCATGAGTCCTGGCGCCACCACGGCGTCGGGCACCGCCGCACGGATCGACGCGGCGATGGCGTCGTAGGCCGCCCCCTCCGACGGTGAGACGGGCGACGGCTCGCTGAAGAGGCTGTCGGGGCGCTGGCGCACCTCCAGATCAGGGTCGTCGATGGCGTCGCGGACGTGCGCGAGCACGCCCTCCACCGAGTCGCGGGGGTGGATGCGGAAGTTCACGACCGCGCGGGCCTGCTGGGGGAGCACGTTGTCTTGGGGCGAGCCCTCCAACATCGTGACAGCCTGCGTGGTGTGCAGCGTGGCGCGGGTGGAGTTCTTGGCGGCGAGCTTGCCCTCCACCACGCCGCCGAGCAGCCAGAGGTTCGCGAAGGCGAGCTTGTTGCCGAAGGCCATGTGGGGCCCGAGCGACGCGAACATGCGCTCGGCAGGCCCGTCGAGGGCCAGCGCGAAGGGGCGCGCCTCGAGGCGGGCCACCGCGCGCCCCACCCGCCCGGCGGCCGTGCCGGTGGGCGGCATCGACGAGTGACCGCCCTCGGAGCGGGCCACGATCTCCACGCTCACGAACCCCTTCTCCGCCACGCCGACGAGCGCCGCGGGCCGGTCGAGGCCCGGCACGATCCCGTCGGCGATCACCAGCCCCTCGTCGAGCACCCAGGCTGGGCGCACGCCCCGGGCGGAGAGCCGATCGACCACCGCGCGGGCGCCCGCACCCGACACCTCTTCATCCTCCCCCAGCACGAAGAGCAGCGTGCGACGGGGCCGCCAGCCCGACGCCGCGAGGCCCTCGGCCGCGTCGAACAGCCCGACCATCGTGGCCTTCATGTCCATCGCGCCGCGGCCCCAGACGCAGTCGCCGGGCCGGTCGCCACAGGGGGCGATGGCGCCCGAGAACGGCGGCTGCCCCCACCCCGCCTCGGTGCCCGCCTCCACCGGGACCACATCCTGGTGGGCCATCACCACGACGGGTGGCAGGGCGGGGTCGGTGCCGGCCCAGGTGTAGAGCAGGCTGTGTCGCGCCACCGTCTCGCGGGTGGTGGCGGCGTGAATGGCCGGCCAGGTCTCGACCATCCAGGCGTGCAGCGCGTCGAAGGTGGCCGGGTCGCGCTGCTCGCCCGAGACGGTGCGGATGCGAATGGCCTGGGCCAGGCGCCCGGCCACCGCGGGGCCGTCCACGGGGAGGGTCGACGGCGCGACCGCCACCGCGTCGGGGGCCGGCGCGAGCGCGCGCGCGAGCAGGACACCGCCGACGGCGAGTCCGCCTGCGGCCACCGTGAACGCCACCTTCTTCGGCCAGCCCATGCGCGCCTCCCTGCTGCCCCTCGGGTAGCACGCACGGCGGCGGGGGGGCCCGGCATCGTGTAGGGAGGGCCCTGCACCGGAGCCCGCCATGAACGCCGCCCCTCTCACCCCAGACCCGCGCTTCTGGGACGATCTCGCCGAGCGCTACGCCAGCCAGCCCCTCGAGCGCCCGGAGGCCTTCGAGCGCAAGATCGAGATCACGCGGGCCCGCATGCGGCCCGACAGCGTGGTGCTCGACATCGGCTGAGGCACGGGGTCGCTGGCGCTGCGGCTCGCCGACGCCGGCGCCCACATCCACGGGCTCGACCTCTCGAGCGAGATGACCCGCATCGCCCGCGGCAAGGCCGCGGCGCAGGGCATCGACAACGTCACCTTCCACACCGGCCCGTTCGAGTCCTTCGACGCGGCGCCCCCGGCCAGCCTCGACGGGCTCTGCGCCTACAGCCTGCTGCACCTCGTCCGCGACCGCGCGGCCGCGCTCGAGTCCATCCAGCGCCTGCTCAAGCCCGGCGGCTTCTTCATCTCCTCCACCGCGACGCTGGCCGACGGCTGGGTGCCCTACCGCCCCCTCATCGCGATGATGCGGCTGGTGGGCAAGGCGCCCTACGTCTCCGTCTTCGGCCGCGACACCCTCGCCGCCGAGGTTCGGGCCGCGGGCTTCGTCGAGCTGGAGACCCCCGACGTCGGCGCGAAGCCCACCACCACCTTCCTCGTGGCCCGCAAGCCGGACTGATGGACGCCGCAAGGAGAGGCGCGGTCGATGGCGCTGCGGACCCACAGGCGCTAGCGGGTGCTGCTCCCCTGCCCCCAAGGCCCGCATGCGCACCTTCCTGCCGATGACCCGCGAAGAGCTCGACGGCGAGCAGCTCGACGTCATCCTGGTGACCGGCGACGCCTACGTCGATCACCCCGCCTGGGGCGTGTCGGCCATCGGCCGGTGGCTCGAGGCCCACGGCTACTCGGTGGGCATCATCGCCCAGCCCGACTGGCGGCGCCCCGACGCCTTCGCCGAGCTGGGTCGGCCGCGCCTCTTCTTCGGGGTGACCGCCGGCAACATGGACACCCAGGTCAACAAGTTCACGGCCAGCCGGCGCCTGCGCAACGCCGACGCCTACTCGCCCGGCGGCGAGGTGGGCCTGCGCCCCGACCGCGCCACCATCCCCTACGTCAGCCGCGTGCGGCAGGCCTGCCCGGGCGTGCCCGTGGTGGTGGGCGGGGTCGAGGCCAGCCTGCGGCGGCTGGTCCACTTCGACTTCTGGCAGGACAAGATCCGCGGCTCCATCCTGCTCGAGGCCAAGGCCGACCTGCTCGTCTACGGCATGGGCGAGCGTCAGATCGTCGAGATCGCCCGTCGGCTCGATCAGGGCATGGACATCAAGGAGTGCCGCGACATCCCGGGAACCGCGTGGGCGCCGGGCGCCAAAGACACCATCCCCGAGGGCGACGACGTGGTGGTGCTGCCGTCGCTCAAGCAGTGCCGCAGCGACTCGGACGCCTTCAACCGCGTAACGCTGGTGATGTACCGGGAGAGCAACCCGCACTGCGGCAAGGTGCTGGTGCAGCCCCACGGCAGCCGCGCGGTGGTGCAGAACCCGGCCTCCGAGCCGCTCACCACCGCCGAGCTCGATCGCCTGCACGAGCTGCCCTTCGCCCATGCGCCGCACCCCTGCTACCGCGCCGAGATCCCCGCGCTGAAGAGCATCGCGGGCTCCATCTCGGTGAACCGGGGCTGCTCGGGCGGCTGCGCCTTCTGCGCGCTCACCATCCACCAGGGCAAAGACGTCACCAGCCGGTCCACCGAGAGCGTGCTGCGCGAGGTCGCCCGCATGAAGGACCGCCCCGGCTTCAACGGCATCATCTCCGACCTGGGCGGCCCCACCGCCAACATGTTCCACATGAAGTGCATGTCGGAGGCCGCCAACAAGGTCTGCCGCCGGGTGAGCTGCCTGCACCCCGTGCGGTGCAAGCACTACGGCACCGACCACAAGCCCTACCTCGACCTGCTCCGAAAGAGCCGCTCGATGCCGGGCATCCGAAAGGTCTACGTCAACTCGGGCATCCGCTACGATCTGGCCGACCTCGACGACACCTTCGTCGAGGAGCTGGCCGAGCACCACACCCCGGGGCAGCTCTCGGTGGCCCCCGAGCACGCCTCAGCGGGGTCGCTCGGCAAGATGAAGAAGCCGGAGATCCGGTACTTCACCCGGTTCATGGAGCGCTTCCGGAAGGCCAACGCCGACCTGGGCAAGGAGCAGTTCCTGGTGCCGTACTTCCAATGCGCCCACCCGGGCACCGGCCCCGAGGAGTGCATCGAGCTGGCGCTCTACATGAAGGAGCACCGCCTGCGCCCCCGGCAGGTGCAGATGTTCATGCCCACGCCCGCCACGCTCGCCACCGCCATGTACGTGTCGGGCAAAGACCCCTACACCAAGCAGCCGGTGTACGTGGCCAAGGGCGGCCGGGAGCGCAGCCGGCAGCGCGCGCTGCTCTTCTACTGGAAGCGCGAGGAGTGGCCGCACGTGCGCGAGGCGCTGCAGACCTGGGGCCGACGCGACCTCATCGGCCGTCACGCGGGCGCGCTGGTGCCGCCGGGGGCCGCCTACGGCGCGTGGCAGAAGCCGCGCGATGGGGCCGGCGAGCGCGTGCGCTACGACACCCACATGGGCATCAAGGTCGAGCGGGCCACCCGACGCGAAGAGAGCGAGGAGAACTGGGAGGCCATCGTCCCGGCGCCGTGAGCCCCCGGGCGATGGCGGCCGCCCGGCGGCGTCATCCCTCCCAGGCCACCGAGACCCAGCCGCTGCTGTTGCCGTCTTCGTCGACCATCTCCACCTCCCAGGTGACGCTCGGACCGTCGGCGCACGAGGTGCCGTAGTCCTCGCTCCGGATGCTGGCCGTGCACGCCCCCGTGGGCGAGCAGACCAAGGCCACGTCGTCGAAGAGCACGGTGCCCCCGTTGGTCGCCTTGAAGGTCCCCGAGGCCAACGTGTCGGCGCCTTGCGGGTCACCGACCTGCACCTCGACCACGATGGCCTCGGGGCCCGAGGTGGGCGGGACGCAGACCACCCGGCCCTCGTCGATGGAGGGGGCGGCAGACGACGTGCCGTCGGCGCCGTCGGACGCGCCGTCGGCGCCATCAGCCGCGCCGTCGGCGCCGTCGGTGGTGCCGTCGGTCTCGTCGCCGGTGCCGCTGTCGTCGTCCTTGTCGCCACAGGCCGTCAGGGTGAGGCCGGTCAGGCCGAGGGCGAGCAGCAGGCTGCGGGTCAGGTTCATGGTTCCTCCATCTCTGGCCTCGTCAAGAGGCCATGTCGCCGCACCATACCGCCTCGACGCGGCCGCGCGCCACTGCGCGGCGGGTCAGCGCACCCCGACCGGCCAGCCGCCCTTGCGGGGGTCGCTGGCGCCGAGGGCCCGGCCGTCGGCGGCGTGAATCACCTGCACCGCCGAGAAGAACGGCATCGACTTGGTGGCGTGGCCGCGGGCCTCGAGCAGCTCGACCGTGTCGACCGGGTAGCCCGCGTCGAGGAAGAGCAGCTGCGGCTGCCACTGGTGGTGCATGCGGGGCACTGAGACCGCGGTGGAGGGGTCCATCTCGAAGTCGATGAGGTTGAGGATGACCTGCAGGGTGGAGCTGATGATGAAGGGCCCGCCGGACGCCCCGACCACGATGCGCTCGCGGCCGTCGGGAGAGATCAGGACCGTGGGGGACATGCTGGACAGCGGGCGGGCGCCGGGGGCGACCGCGTTGGCCTCGGAGCCCACCAGCCCGAAGGCGTTGGGCTCGCCGGGCCGCGCCACGAAGTCGTCCATCTCGTTGTTGAGCACCACGCCCACCCCCGGCACCACCACCTTCGACCCGAAGGAGGTGTTGACCGTGGTGGTGAGGGCCACCGCCAGCCCGTCGCGGTCGAGCACGGAGATGTGCTGGGTGCCAGCGTCGCGGCCGACGTCGATGGCCATGCCGTACCAGCCGGCGTCGAAGGTGCGCGACGGGACGAAGCGCTGGCGCACTTCGGCGACCCGGGCGTCGCTCAGCAGCGCATCGACCGGGACCTCCACCCGGTCGGGGTCGCCCATGGTGCGCGCCCGGTCGGCGAAGGCGTGCTGCATGGCCTCCGCCAGCCGGTGGACGTAGGCGGCGCTGTTGTGTCCCTCAGCGGCGAGATCGGTGGCCTCGAGCACCGACAGGATCTGCAGCAGCACGACGCCGCCAGAGGACGGCGGCGGCATCGTCACCACCGTCCACCCCCGGTACGAGCCCACCACGGGCGCCCGGTCTCTCGGGGTGTAGGCGGCGAGGTCGGCCGCGGTCAGCACCCCACCCGCGGCCTGGGCCGACGCCACCACCCGGCGGGCCAGCGGCCCCTCGGACAGCGCGGTCCCGCCGCTGCGGGCCCACGCGTCGATGGTCCGGGCGAGGGCAGGGTTGCGCACCCGATCCCCTCGCTCGGGGGACGCGGCGCTGTAGAGCGCCCGGGACAGCGTGACCCCGAGCTCGCCCTTGCTCTGGAGGGCGTGCGCGAGGTGGGGCCCGGCCTCGAAGCCCTCGCGGGCCAGCCGCGCGGCGGGCGCCGCGACCACCCGCAGCGGCAGTGCGCCCCACCGGTGATGGAGCTCGGCCAGCCCCGCGGGCTCGCCGGGCACGCCCACCGCCAGGCCGCCCCGCGTGCTGGCGTCGTCGGACACCCCGTCGGCGACGAACATGTCCCGGGTGGCCGCAGCCGGCGCCGTCTCTCGAAAGTCGAGCACCGCGGGATCGCCCGAGGGCGGCACGACCACCGCGAAGCCGCCGCCGCCGAGCCCGCTGCTCGATGGCTGCACGACCCCGCAGGCGAGCGCTGCCGCCACCGCGCCGTCGACCGCATTCCCTCCCTTGGCCAGCACCGAGGCCGCGGCCTCGGAGCACAGCGGGTGGTCGGCGGCGACCATGCCGGCCCGGCCGACGGCCGGCGGCGGCGCGGCGCCGAGGCTGAAGATCAGGGCGGTCGAAGCGACCAGCAGTTGCAGGAGCGGGCGGCGCGTCATGGAGGCTCCGGGGCGGTCGGGTCCCCTACCCTCACGGCCCCGCCGGTGTGGGCGTTCAGAGCACCCAGGCCACCAGCGCGATCGCCAAGGCGCCCTGGGCCAGCAGCAGCCGCCACCCCTCGCGCAGCGCCCCCGCGATCACCAAGGG
>JBDQIL010000054.1:0-9979 GCA_040264415.1 Myxococcota bacterium | reverse complement strand
GGCCGATCAAGACCGCGGCGAGCCCCGACCGCCGCTGGCGGGCGGGCGCAGCGCTCATCAGCCGCCGCAGCCCCGGTGAGGCGCCCTCCACCACCTCCACCTGGGGCGCGAGGGGGCTCCAGGTCTGCGCAGGGGTGACGAGCCGCCGCCACCACCGGTGCCCCGCAGCCGACACCCCGTCGCGCGGCTCGACCAACAGCCGGATCTCGCGCAAGCTGGGATCTGGGAGCCACAGCCCGTCGGTGTCGACCATGCGGCCGCTGCGGGCCTGCACCAGGCTGCTACCGCGCAGGGCGACTGCGTCGTGCACCCACACGCTGGCCCGGTAGACGCCCTTCTCCATGGGCCAGGCCCCATGCGACAGCGACAGCTCGGCCTGGCCGGCCGGCAGGGGCGCCGTGGCCCGCACCCGCCAGACCACGAAGCCGCGATCGGGCTTGGCGGGGGGGTCGGCCGCGGCGGGGAGCAGGGTCAGGGTCGCGCCGTTGGCCGAGACCCGGAGCTGGTCGAGCAGGTCGGCCTTGAAGGCCACGTCGAAGGCCTCCTGGTGGCTGCGATCCGGGCGCTCCACCCCCTCGAGCGACTCCGAGAGCAGGACCGCAGCGCGCCGCACGGGCACCTCCACGGTGAGCTCGATCACCAGCTCCCCCGGCTCGAGGGCGATCTCGAGTTGGTGTCCCCACGCGTCGGGCGCCTCGGGGTGGGCCCGGGCCGTCGACGGGGCGAACGGCAGCAGACAGAGCAGCAGGGAGGCAGGCATCCGCCAAGGCTATCGCGGCGCGCAGGCCCCGCGTTAGGGCTCGGGCGACCCCGATGGACGAGGAGCGGTCCCGTGGCGACCCGACGACCCGGCAGCGCCGGCGGCATCACCATCCCTCGCCCCGAGTCGGGCACCCTGGCCTTGATCCTGGCCTTCACGGGCTCGTACGTGGCCTACTTGCTGCTGCTCCGGCTGGGGATCGGCGTCGCCGAGTACCTGCCGCTCGTGCCCAGCGACGTGGTGCGCGGCCAAGCCTGGCGGCTGGTCACGTCCGTGTTCCTGCACGCCGAGAACAGTCCCGGCCACCTCATCATGAACATGCTGATGCTGTGGATCTTCGGCAACCAGGTGGAGCGGCAGCTGGGCCGACCCGCGTACTTCAAGCTGTGCGCCTGGTCGGGCATCGCAGGCGCCGTCGCCACCACCCTGCTCGGCGGCGTGTTCTACCTCGTCTTCGGCGGGAGCAACGACTGGGGGCTCATCTGGCTGGCGCCCACGGTGGGCGCGTCGGGCGTGGTCATGGGGATCATCTTCTGCTGGACCGCGCTGCAGTGGGGCCGCTCCATCAACCTGTTCCTGCTCGGCGAGATGAAGGCCCAGACCTTCGCGCTCATCTTGATCGTCATCGAGCTGCTCACCGCGCTGTCCTACAGCATGGACTCCTGGACCAGCCACCTCGGCGGCGCAGGCATGGGCTTCTTGATCGGCCGCGGGCTCTGGCCACCGCGGGGGCTGCGAAAGAGCATGGCCAAGCGCAAGCACCAGAAGACGCAGCAGCGGCTGCGGCGCTTCGAGGTCATCGAGGGCGGGCGCGGCGACGACGCCGACGACACCGCCGGCCCCCCCCTGTGGGGCGGCGGCGACAAGGGCGGCCCCACGGTGCACTGACCGCCGGGCGCGCGGTCAGTCCTCGCGGCGGCGGCGCAGCGCAGCCAAGGCGCTCAGGCCCAGCCCCCACAGCCCGGCGGCGGTGCCGGTGGCGCCGGCGTCGCAGCGGGTGCCGGGCTTGCCCTCGTCCACCTGGCCGGCGCCCTCGGGGGCCTCCCAGTCGGCGTTCGGGTCGGTGACGGAGCCATCCGACCCGTCGGCGCCGTCCGACCCGTCGGTGCCGTCGGTGCCATCCGACCCGTCGGTGCCGTCGGTGCCGTCCGACCCATCGGTGCCGTCGGTGCCATCCGACCCGTCGGTGCCGTCGGTGCCGTCGGTGCCATCCGACCCGTCGGCGCCGTCGTCGGCGCCCGAGTGCTCGCAGTCCTCATCCACATCGCCATCGCAGTCGGCGTCTCCGCCACCGCAGTCGTCGATCGAGACGCCGGGGTTGGTGCCCGACCGCGTGTCGTCACAGTCTTCTCCCCCCCAGGCCTCTGCGGCGTAGCCGTCGCCATCGGCGTCGTAGTCGTCGCCGCCGTCGCAGCCCTCGTCGAGGCCGTTGTAGAAGATCTCGGCCGCGCCCGGGTAGGTGGCCGCGTCGGCGTCGTCGCAGTCGGTGCCGCCGTGGGCGTCGGAGGCCACCCCGTCGCCGTCGCAGTCATCGTCGTCGTTGCCCGCGCAGTCCTGATCGACGCCGTCGTAGCAGGTGTCGGCGGCGCCGGGGTAGACCGTGGCGTCGGTGTCGTCGCAGTCGACCGTGGCGGCGTAGCCGTCGCCGTCGGCGTCGCTGTCGTCAGCGCCGTCGCAGTCCTGATCGATGCCGTCGCCCACCGTGTCGGTGGCGTTCGGTCGGATGGTGTCGTCGGCGTCGTCGCAGTCGAGCCCGCCGTAGGCGTCGCTGTCGTAGCCGTCCTGATCGGCGTCGTAGTCGCTCAGGCTGTCGCAGTCCTGGTCCACCCCGTCGTAGTAGACCTCGGTGGCCGACGTGTTGACCGTGGCGTCGCTGTCGTCGCAGTCCACGCCGCCGTACCAGATCGACTGCTCGCCGTCGCCGTCGAGGTCGTAGTCGTCGGAGAGGTCGCAGTCCTGGTCCACCCCGTCGTAGCCGTAGTCGTAGGCGCCAGGGTTGATGGTCGCGTCGGCGTCGTCGCAGTCGGCGCCGCTGTAGATGTCGCTGTCGTAGCCGTCGCCATCGGCGTCGTAGTCGGAGCCGCCCGAGCAGTCCTGGTCGATGCCGTCGTAGTAGGTCTCGGTCGCCGCCGGGCTGATGGTGGCGTCGTCGTCGTCGCAGTCGAGGCCGCCATCGGCGACATCGTCGTAGCCGTCGCCGTCGTCGTCGAACTCGGCGGCGCCGTCACAGTTGCTGTCGATGCCGTCGCCGAGGGTGTCGGACGCGCCGGGGTTGATGGCCGAGTCGAGGTCGTCGCAGTCGGTGCCGCCGTAGACGTCGTAGTCGTAGCCGTCTCCGTCCTGGTCGTAGTCCGAGGCGCCGTCGCAGTCGGTGTCTTCGCCGTCGTACCAGCGCTCGCCCGACGCGCCGAGGTAGGTGGCGCTGTTGTTGTCGTTGCAGTCCGTGCCGCCGTAGGCGTCGCTGTCATAGCCGTCGCCGTCGGCGTCGTAGTCGGACGTGCCCGAGCAGTCTTGGTCGGCGCCGTCGTAGTAGGTCTCGGTGGCGCCCGGGCTCACCGTCGAGTCGGTGTCGTCACAGTCGCCGCTTCCGAAGCTGCCCGAGGCGTAGCCGCTGGCGGAGTAGCCGTCGCCGTCGGCGTCGGCGTCGTCGGTGGGATCGCAGTTGTCGTCGATGCCGTCGTAGTAGGTCTCGGCCTCGCCGGGGTTGACCGAGTCGTCGGCGTCAGAGCAGTCGGTGCCGCCGTAGGTCGAGCTGTCGAAGCCGTCGCCGTCGCTGTCGTAGTCGGACGCGCCGTCGCAGTTCGAGTCCACCCCGTCGTAGTAGGTCTCGGTCGCGCCCGGGTTGGCCGTGGCGTCGTGATCGTCGCAGTCACCGTCGGTCTCGGTGTAGCCGTCGCCGTCAGCGTCGTCTTGGCCCAGCGTGTGGAAGGTGAGCTCGTCGAGGCCCCAGGCGTCGGCGAGGGTGTCGTTCTCCACCGTGATGGAGTCGACGCCCACGTTGAAGGTCAGGCCCACGAACACGCCGCCGGCGGTGTCTTCGCCCGCCGCGTCGATGGTCGTGGTGTACAGGGTGGTGCCGGCGAGGCTGGCCGAGATGGTGACGTCGCCCGCGACGTCGAGCAGGTAGAGCCCGACGGCCTCCTGCGCCTCGTCGAACTCGATGAGGGTGGTCAGGGTGGAGACGGCCGCGCCCTGGCTGTCGACTGGGGTCGCGCCGTCCACCGCGGTCACCACCTCGAGGCTGCCATCGAAGGTGACGCCCAGGCTCTCGTACTCGTCGTCCACCACCGTGCCGGTGCTGAGCGACTCGAAGCCGACGGTCTCTTCGTCGAGGGCGGCGGCCGCAGACCAGGTGCCCTCGTCGGTGTACTCGGTGAGCGAGCCCGCATCGACGATGCCGTCGCAGTCGTCGTCGACGAGGTTGGTGTAGTCCTCGGTGGCGCCCGGGTAGATCGTGGCATCGGTGTCGTCGCAGTCGCCGTCTTCGTCGGTGTAGCCGTCGTTGTCGGCGTCGGTCGTGTAGCCCCAGACCACCGACAGATCGTCGATTCCGAAGGCGTCCGCGGTGTCGCCGGCGATGGTCATCTCCTCGATGGCCTCGGAGAAGGTGAAGCCGACGAAGGCGCCGCCGGTGCGGTTGTTGGCCTCGACGTCCACGATCGAGCCCGTGAGCAGCGTGCCGCTCGAGGTCGTGAACGTGAGGTCGTAGGCGCCCTCGGGGTCGAGCAGCTGCAGCGACACCGCCTCGACGTCGTCGACGAAGGTGATGGTGAGGTCGTTGGCGCTCGAGCCGGCCGCCACCTTGGCGCCCAGCGCGCCGTTGGGCAGCGCGCCGTACATGGAGGACGCCGCCACCACCGAGCCGTCAGCGGTCAGGTCGAAGCCGCTGGCGCTGTAGAAGGTGGAGAGGTCTTGGCCGCTGGTGGCCGACTCGAACGAGAAGGTGTCCCAGGAGGTGACCGAGAACTCCTCGTCGAGGTCCCACTCCCACCAGCCCTCGACGTAGCGCACGATGACGGCGTCATCGATCCAGCCGTCGCAGTCGTCGTCCAGCAGGTTGCTCGCGGTCTCGGCGGCCGACGGCGAGACGGTCGAGTCGTCGTCGTCGCAGTCGATCCCACCCGATCCCACCGACACGAAGCCGTCGCCGTCGTCGTCGAGGAACTCGGGCACGCGGTCCCAGCGCACGATCTGGCCGGCGGCCGTCTGCCCCCCCGCGTCGGCGAAGGGCATGGCCAAGAAGGCGTCGGTGTAGCCGTCACCGTTGAAGTCTCCGTCTGCTGCGATGCCCGAGCCCAGCGCGCCGCCGCTCGACGTGCCGTACACGGCCAGGCCGGCCGACGAGAAGGCGATGGAGGTGGACGTGCCGATCTCGGTGAGCGCCGCGACCGCGCCGCCGCCTGCGCCCTCGGTGGAGTCGTTGGGCGCGCCGATGAGCAGCTCGGAGTAGCCGTCGCCGTCGAGGTCGGCGGCCGAGAGGGTGGCGCCGGAGTTCATGGCGTTGGCGTCGCCGTAGACCTCGAGGTCGCGGCTGGTCGCCGCGTCGAGGTCGCCCGAGATCGAGGCCGCCCCAACGAAGAGGTAGGTGATCCCTGCGTTGTTGGCCGCGTCATCGTTGTATGGGGCGCCCACCGCGAGGTCGATCAGCCCGTCTTGGTCGAGGTCGGCCGCCGCCAGCGCGCTGCCCACCTGGTCGTCGATGTTGCTCCCGGTCACCGACGCGTAGGCGCCGACCGACAGGTCGATGTCGCCCGCCAGCGAGGTCGACCCGTACACGAGGTAGGCCCGCCCGGCGTTCGAGATGGTGGACGAGTCGGCGTAGGGCGCGCCGATGAGGATGTCGTCGTCACCGTCGGCGTCGAGATCGTAGACCAGCAGCGCCGTGCCGGCCTCGTCACCCGTGTCGGCGCCCAACAGCACGGCGTCGCTGCTGTCCAGGCTCGCGGTGCCCGCGCTCACCATGGTGGCCGAGCCCATCAAGACGTAGACCGCGCCAGCGCTCGCCGCGTTCGAGTCCTCGTCGGGGGCGCCCACCAGCAGGTCGCCGTAGCCGTCGCCATCGACGTCGCCGATGGCCACGGTCGAGCCGGCCTCGGGGTTGTTCCAGACCGCGGGGTTGTAGCCAGAGAGGGCCGCGCTGGGTCCGCTCACCAGCAGATCGACGTCGCTGGGCAGGGTGTAGGTGCCCCCCAGCGAGCCGCCGCTCTGCACGTAGACCGCCCCCGCGTCGGTGGCGGCCGCGTCGTCCTCTGGCGCGCCGATGGCGAGCTCCAGCACCCCGTCCCCATCGAGATCGCCCATGGCCAAGGCCTCACCCAGGCGCGTGCCCACGGCGGCGCTGCCGGCGGTGAAGATGGCGGGCGCGTCGGCGAGCACCGTGCCGTCGCCGCCCAGGGCGCCGAAGAACAGGTAGACCGAATCCTGCTCGGGCTCGCCGATGGCCAGGTCGGACAGCCCGTCGCCGTCGATGTCGCCCACGACGATGGCCTCGCCGGCGTAGCCGGTGCTGTTCGTGCCGGTCCAGGCGGTCGCCGACAGCTCGTCCGTCGTGCGGCTGGCGGTCGAGGCGCGGGCGGACTCGGGGCCGAACCAGGCGGACATGTCGTCGGTGACGGTGGCGCTCGAGCTGCAGCTCCACTCGAGGCCGGTGCCGGAGCCACCTTGGACACCCAGAACGGCTTGGGCGCCGTCGTTCACGCTGGTCGAGCCGAAGTCCAGGTCGTCGAGCATGATGACCGCTTCGGCGCGGTCCTCGACAAGCCAGGCCTGCACGTGCCCGGTGCCGGTGCCGAAGCTGTCGTGGGTGCCCTCCCAGTCCACGACGAAGGCGCGGTAGGGGTAGCGGCCGAAGGTCTGGTAGCGCACCGAGTCGGCGGACCAGTCATCCCAGAAGGCGGCCACCCCCGACCACGACGAGGTCGCGGGGCAAGACCCGGACGCGCTCGCCGACGCGCCATCGAAGAAGAAGGCGCCGTTGTTGGAGACCGTCACCTCGTCGTACGTGGTGCCGTACCACGCGAAGTCGAAGGGCAGGTCCACCAGGGTGGTGCCGTTGTCGGTGAGGTCGGGGTCGGTCGGATCGGTCATGGGCAGCAGCCCAGGCGGCGGCCCGTCGGTCTCGTTGGAGTCGGTGAAGACGTAGGCGCCCCCGTCCGGACCGCCGGTGGCGGCCATCACCGCGGGGACCGCGATGAGGAGGGAGAAGGCGACGAGCAGGCGGGTTTGGGCGGGGCGCATGCCGCCAGTCTACCGCGCGCCCGACCCACCGGCGGGGGCAGCGACGCGGCGTGTGATCGCCGCGCCGAGCCCCGGGGTGGTGGGCGCCCGCGGGGACGCCCTCAGCAGCTCCGGCACTCCTCGTCTTCATCGTCGCTATCGTCATCGTGGCGATGACGGTCGCGGGGTGCGGGCGCAACCAGGGTGCGGCTGCCCGCGGCGCGGGCGCGGTCGACCCACGCCCAGCCCACCGGGGCGGCCTCGGCAGCCGGCGGGGCGGAGCGCGCTGCGGGCGTCAGGTCGGCCCCGGCCACCCATGCGGTGTCGCGGTCGGGCGCGGCGAACACCCGCCGCGCCTCGAGCACCCGACCGTAGCGCTCGAACCCCATGGCGACCGTGCCCACCGGCACCTGAACCAGGCGCGTCTCTCCGGGCTCCAGCCACGGGCCGGGGGCGCCGTCGATGGTGAGCTGCGCGCGCCGGTCGAGGCCCTGGGTCACCGACACCAGGGTGGTCGCGGGCGGCTCGAAGGTGATCGACGCCCGGCCGCCCTCGTCGAAGACGCGGCGCTCCGAGGCCAGCTGCGTCGTCCGCCCGTGCTGCAGGTAGGTGGCGCGCACGCGCTGGGGCCCTGCGTCGACCCACACCCGGGCCTGCGCGCCGGGCGCGAGCTCGGCCACCACCTCGCGGCCCACCCACACGGTCAGCGGCACCGCCGCGGCGTTGTCGATGTGCAGGCGCGCCTGCGCCTCCGACACCTCCAGCTCGGCCCGCTCGCGGGGGGCCAGCCGGCGCGACGTCTGCGCCACGACCGCGCCGCGGGGGTCGCGCACCTCGACCGCCACCGCGCCGGGCCGCAGGCCGCGCTGCCAGGTGTCGCCGGGCGCGATGTGGCCGCCGTAGCGACCATCGAGGAAGACCGTGACCGCCTCGGCGCGCGCGTTGGTGACGGCGAGGGCGGCGCGGTGGGACCGCTTCAGGTCGACCCGGTGGGCGCGATGGTCGCCCCGGCCACCGGCCTGGGCGATGGGGGTCGCGCTGGCCGCACCGGCCACCATCATCAGCAGGATCGCGTGCTTCATCCTCGACTCCTCGGCTCTCCCTCGAGCCCTTCACGGTACGCACTCTGCGACGGCGCCCCACTCGAGGCCATTCGGCGGCGCAGCAGAAAATGCCGCGCCGGGTAGCATCCCCCCATGCTCCCCCTGCCCGACTCGGGCCGCGCCCGGCGGCTGCGCGCGCTCCTCCACCAGCTGCGACCGCACACCGTCGCGGTCGCGGGACATCGCATCGCGGTGCCCCCCGGCGTGCTCGACCCGGTCGCCTTCCGCACCGGCGCAGCGTGGGCGCCCCGGGTGGCCCGCGCCCTCGCCCCCCCCACGCGGCTGCTCGACATGGGCTGCGGGACCGGGGTGGTGGGGGTCCTCGCCCAAGCCGCGGGCGCCCGCGTCACGGCGGTGGACCTCGACCCCCGGGCCTGCGCCGCCGCGCGGACCAACGGGCTGCGCGACGTGCGACAGGGCGACCTGTTCCGGCCGGTCCTGGGCGAGCGCTTCGACCGCATCTGCTTCAACCCGCCCTTCTTCCGCGGCCACGCGGGCGGCCGGCCGCTCGGCCGCGCGCTCTACGGTGGGCCCGCCCTGGAGGTGGTGCGGCGATTCGCGGCCGGCGCCCCGCGGCACCTCGCGCCCGGCGGAGAGGCGTGGGCGCTGCTCTCCGACCGCGCGCCGGGCGCCGAGCGGGCGCTGGGCCCCGGCTGGCGGCGGGTGGAGACCTGGCCGCTACCCCCCGACGGGCTCCCCCCCGAGCGCCTGTCGGTGTGGGTCCGCTCAGCCGGGTAGACTCCCCTTGACCCCGCCCCGGAGCCCGGATGCTTCCCCTGCTCGCTCTCCTCCTGCAGCCCGCAGTCGCGGGCGAGCACATCGTCTCGGTCGGCCCCCAGATCGAGCTCCGGGTCGCCGGCACCTGGGGCCGGGTCATCCCCGTCGAAGGCGGCTGGCGCTACGCCTTCAGCCGCAACGGCGACTACTGGGTGGCCCCCCTCGATCGAGGCGGCGACGGCTTCACCCTCGACATCGGCCAGGAGATCCAGCTCACCGATCACGGCGACCTCAAAGACCACGCCATCCGGCGATGCCCCGACGGCACCTTCCTGCACGCCGCATCGGCCAACCTCGACCAGCCCAACGACACCGCGTACATCTACCGGTACGACGGCGACTGGAACCGCGTGCAGAGCGGCGTGATCGAAGAGCGTGTGCCCGACCGGGCGCACAACGACATGCCCCTGCTCTGCCAGCCGGTCTTCACGGGCACCTTCTTCAACGGCGGCCCCGGCGAGAGCGGCTTCTTCTCGATCGGCGATGACCTGTCCATCACCCGCGGCCCCGAGCTCCCCATGGGCGTGAGCTCGACCGGGGCCGGGGTCATCGCCGGGCCCGACGGCGACACCTTCGTGGTGGTCACGGTGGGGCCCGACGGCGACCTCATCCGCAGCACCTTCGATTCAGGCTTCAACCTGATCGACCAGCGAGAGACGCCCATCATCGAAGACCCGTCCGAGCAGACCTACTGGCCACAGGGCTTTCTGCGGGTGGGCGACTTCACCATCGTCGCGGTGATGGTGCGCAACCGGGACTGGCCGGGCGACGACGGCGACATCGTGCTGGTGGTGCTCGACGAAGACTGGAACGACCTCTACGAGCGGGTCAACATCACCGAGAACCCCGCAGACAACTTGGGCATGCGCCCCTGGATGGCCCGCAGCGGCTCGACCCTGCTGGTGAGCTACGACCGGCAGCGCGAGCACACGGTGATCGAGGTGGAGCTCGACCTCGCGGCCTTCGGGCTCGAGCCCGGCGACGACGACACCGGCTGGGGCGACGGCTCTTGGAGCGGCGACGGCGGGGGCGACGGGGCCGACGGCGGCGGCGCCAACGACGGCGCCGGCGGCGACACCGGCGACGGGGGCGCACAGAGTGGCTGCGGCTGCCCGGCCAGGGC
>JBDQIL010000053.1:0-10019 GCA_040264415.1 Myxococcota bacterium | reverse complement strand
GGGGTGTCCATCGAAGGCGCCATCGTCGGCCCCTCCATGACGCTCCTCGCTGAGCCCAACCCCAAGGGCTTCGCGCCCATGATCCGTCTCCGCCTCGACTTCGACGCCGAGATGGTCGAGTCGGTCGACCTGCTCCGGTGACCCGAGGCCCCTCCATCGGCGCACCGCGCCCACGCAGACCGCGCCAGCACCCCCTCCGGGCACCGATCTGCACGATCCCGATCGATGAGATCCCAGACCAGCCGCCTGTGTTGACGGGTCCTTTGCAGGCTCCCCGTTGTGGCCGCTCAAGCCGTCCCTCACACTGTCTCTACCGTGGGGACTCTCCGTCCAGCCCATCATCGGCCTTTTCAGTGCCGCGTCAGGCTGGTAAGCTCCCCGCTCTGGCACCCATCCCACACCACAACGGGCCCCACATGGCTGGCCCGTCCAAGAGGTCCCGATGAACCGCTCGCTCGTCGCCCGACTGTCCGTCCTCGCCACGCTCGGCTTCTTCTCCGGGGCGGCCTTCGCCCAGGACGATGAGGATCGCCGCGTGCAGTACAAGGCCAAGACCGAGATCGACTTCGAGGGGCTCGACGTGGCCGGTGAGCTGGTCAAGCCGGCAGGAGCGCTGCTCCTCGACCGCAAGAAGGCCTCCTTCAACCCCCTGATCCGTCTCCGCACCGACTTCAACGAAGAGATGAAGGAGTCGGTGGACGAGATCAAGTAGGTCCAGCCCTGCCGGCGACCACCGCTTCGGTGCCCCAGGGTGCCCAGACCTTTCCAGAGGATTCCCAATGGCGAACGCCAATTCCAAGCTCGTCCTCACCTTCGAGATCTACTCGGGTGGGGAATTCCAGCGGCGCGAGGAGATCTCCGCCGAGAGCGTGACGATCGGCCGCGGCCCCGCCGCGATGCTCCGCGTCGAAGACGACGCCCTCGCCGATCTTCACGCCGTCATCAACGTCGGTGACGACGGCGCGGTCCAGCTGCTCGACCTCGGCGCCGAAGGTGGCACCAAGGTCAACGGCGAGACCGTGAGCAACGCGGATCTGCGTACCGGCGACGCCATCGAAGTCGGCACCGTGAAGATCCAGGTGTCGATCGTAGACGACGGCGCCTTCGCCGACGAGGAGGCCACCCAGGTCGCCACCTCGCCTGTCGATGGCCTCGACGTCGCTCACGATGACAACACCGACTCGGGCGCAGTCGCCGCCAACCTCGAGAGCGAAGATGCCGCTGACGGCGCCGCTCTTGAGGCCGACGCGGGCGAAGACGTCATGGCCTTCGTCATGCGGTCGGGCACCGGCGCTGGCGAGGCCGGGATCAACACGAAGACCGGAAAGGTCCTCGAGGTGGCCCAGGTCTGGAGCGACCAGGTCATGGACATCAAGCACTTCCCGAAGGGCGGCAAGCCGGTCACGGCCGGCTCGTCCACGGGGCTTCGCTGGCGCATGGTCGGCCTGCCGATCGCGTGGGTTCCGCCCTTCTTCGGCAAGATCGCCTGGATGTTCGGTCCGACCCTCTCCGAGACCGTCGAAGAGTGGAAGAACGAGTTCTACGTCCCGGTCGAGAATCTGCCCCGCGACCAGTACCCGCTCTTCGAGTGGGTCGGCGGTCAGTACGTCTGCAACGTCTCCGACAAGTGGTCGGGCTTCGTAGACATCGGCGAGGAGCGCCACACCTTCCAGGAGCTCATCGAGTCCGGCAAGGCCTCGGCCGCCGGCGCCGGCCAGTACCAGGTGGCCATCGACGACGACACCCGCCTGGTGGCCGACCTCGGCACCACCATCGTCTTCGGGCAGATGGTCTACCCGGGTCGCAAGGTCGTCGCGAAGCTCACCGACAACCTCGACTACCCCTTCCTCGGCATCATGGCCTTCATGTCGTTCGTCTTCGCGATGCTCGCCATCGTGATCCTGACGAGCCCGCCGCCTCCCGAGAATGAGGTGATGGAGGTCCCCGACCGCTTCGTCGAGCTGCTCCTCGAGCAGCCTGAGCCCGAGCAGCCCAAGAACGACCCCAAGCCCGAGGCCAACCCCGAAGCGGGTGAAGGCGCCAAGGCGAAGAAGGAAGAGGGCAAGGTCGGCAAGAAAGACGCCAAGATGAAGAAGGCGAAGGGCAACAAGGTCGAGATGGAGAAGAAGCAGCTCGACAAGGAGGTCGCCGAGAACGCTGGTGTTCTGGGCGCTCTCCGAGAGGGCAGCGAGCTCGACGGCGTGTTCGGTTCCTCCAACCTCAACGCTGACCTGCAGGGCGGCATCGGCGGCCTCATCGGCGCCAAGGGCACCCAGATCGGCTCGGGCGGCCTCGGCTCCCGCGGCTCCGGCCTCGGCGGCGGTGGCTCTGCTGAGGGTCTCGGCGGGCTCGGCACCAAGGGCCGTGGCTCGGGCAAGTCCGGCTACGGCTCCGGCGGCGGCAACTTCGGCGCCAAGGGCGAGGGCGGCATCGGCCGGATCGGTGGCGATCCCATCATCCTCGGTGCGCTCGACAAGAGCCTCATCGACGCGGTCATCAAGCGCCACATGAACCAGATCCGCTACTGCTACCAGCGCGAGCTGACCAAGAACCCCAACCTCGGCGGCAAGGTGACGATCAAGTTCGTCATCGCCAAGGACGGCTCGGTCTCCAAGGCCAGCGTCAAGTCGAGCACGATGGGCAACAAGTCGGTCGAGGGATGCATCTCGGGTCGTTTCATGCGCTTCAAGTTCCCCGAGCCCAAGGGCGGCGGCATCGTCATCGTGTCCTACCCGTTCATCTTCGCTCCCGGCTGATCGCCGCCGCGGGTATGGGTTGGGCCCTTTCGCCTGACCCTGCTCCGTGCTAAAACAGCGGTCCTCGAGCCCTCTGGCCGAGGGCCGCTTGTTGTCCCCGCCGCGCTGCTGTACCTCTCGCGCCTGCACCCTGGAAGACGCCATGAAGGCCACCCGGATCCTCCTCGCCGCCGCCCTGGCTCTGCCCACCACGCTCGTGGTCGAGTCCTTCGGCAAGACCGCTGCCGCCCAGGACGACGATGAGGGCGACTACGACTACGACCTCGACCTCGACGGCGGAGACAAGAAGAAGAAGAAGGCGTCGAGCAAGCGGAACGTCCGCGACCGTGCCACCGGCCCGGTCAAGGAGATCACCCGCGGAACGTACGCCAAGGCCAACATCGGCGCGGCGATGTACCTGCTCGACTTCGCCGGCTTCGTGAACCCCGGCACCTCGATGGGCTTGGCTGTCGGTCGCGACTTCGTAGACAAGGAGCGCCTGTCGATGGCGGGAGAGCTCATGTTCTTCCAGGGCATCCACAACGGCTGCTACTACGAGGCTCAGTTCAACGGCGAGTGCCCCAACAAGCCCGGCGCGCAGGGGCCCCTGCTCCAGGGCGACCTGCGCACCTACACCCTCGCGGGCGTGTGGGAGGTCTCGGCCTACCCCGGGCGTCGCGTCGGGATCGGCTTCCGGGCCGGTGGCGGGATCATGTTCTCGCCGCTGCTGATGGACGAGGAATTCTACAACGAAGACGTCGTCCAAGACGCTTGGAACGGCGCCAACCCGTCGTACCACTCGACCCCCCACCCCGTGGTGATGGGTGGCCCCACGCTCGAGTACTACACCAAGCTCAGCCACTTCTCGATCGGCCTCGACATCGACGCATTCTACGCCATCGGCTTCGATCTGGGTGCCTCGACCACCGGCTACCTGAAGTACACCTTCTGATCGCCGCCTCGTGCCCGCTCCACGCCCGGCTTCTGGCCGGGCGTGGTCGTTTCTGTCGTCGCCGGCGCGGCGACTCCGCGCTGCAGACCGCCCCGGCCCAATGTTACGATGGCGGCTGCGAACCTGCCTTTGGTGTGCCATGAGACTGCTCCCCCTCCTCCTCTTGATTGCTGGCTGCGGCCTCGATCCCCTCGCCGGGCTCGCCGACGATTCGGGCACCGCCTCGGGCGACGGGTCGACCGAGGTCCCGGGCGTCACCGTCGATCCAGCTTCGGTTGACTTCGGCGCGGTCGAGCTGGGCGACACCAGCTCGGTCGATCTGGTGGTGAGCAACGACGCCCCCGACGGCATCATCATCCAAGACGGCGCGATCTCGGGTGACTCAGCCGGGTTCGTGGTGGAGTCGGTCTTCGGCTTCCCGATCACGGTCCAATCCGGCAGCGAGGCCCTGCTGACCGTCAGCTTCACCCCAGACACCGACCTCGACTACGAGGCCGTGCTCAACCTCGCGATCGGCGACAGCCTGGTCGAGGTGCCGCTGAGCGGCGTCGGCGGCGCGGGCGGAGCCGACGGGACCGACGGAGCCGACGGAGGAGATGGAGGCGGCGATGGCGGCACGCCGGACGGCTTGGCCGCCAGCGATGCCACCCTCGAGTTCCCCGACACCTACACGAACGACACCGCCACCCGGTCGGTCACGCTGACCAACCATGGCATCGACGACGCCCTGGTCACCGGGCTCAGCTTCAGCGACGCCAGCAGCTGGTCCTGGGCGGCCTCCGCCGGCGAGTCGTTCACCCTCGCGCAGGTCATCTCGTCGGGCAACTCCAAGACCCTCGACATCACGTTCGACCCCTCCGACATCCGCGCGTACTCCGACACGCTGTCGGTCGAGATCGACGGGCAACCCGACGTGGTCGTCGGCCTGGTCGGCGCCGGCACCGAGCCCCCCTGCGAGATCTGTGACCCCGACATCGTCGTTGACACCGGCGGCACCGACCCGACCATCATGGGCTTCACGAGCGTGCTCGGCTTCCCCGACTCGCGCTCGCTGATCATCTACAACCAGAGCGATGTCGATCTCGTCATCAGCGACGTGTCGCTGACCAACGACACGCAAGGCGGCACGTTCTCCATGTCGGGCCTGGGCGCCACCACGATCGGACCCCGCGGCAGCACGTCGGGCACCGTGACCTTCAACTGTCCCACCATCTGCTTCGACATCGAGAACTTCATCACCGGCGAGAACTACCTCACCATCACGAGCAACGACCCCAACGAGTCGAGCTACCAGGTGGGGCTGCGCAGCATCCCGGAGTAGACGCGCAGCAGGCGCCCGATGACCGGTTGCCGGAGGCGGCCGGGGTCGATAAGCGCGAGCGGCTCCACCCGGCGTACGTAGCGTCGGCTGGGAGCGGAATACGTACGAGGGCCGGCCCCCCCGTGGCTGCCGGTCGTCCAATGCGAGGTACATCATGGCAAACGAACAACCCGGACTCCTCGGTCGCAAGCTGGGCATGACCCAGATCTTCGACGCAAACGACCAGGTGGTCCCCTGCACCGTCATCGAGATCGGTGAGAACACGGTCATCCGCGCGAAGACCGCCGACAGCGCCGACGGCTACACCGCCGTGCAGCTCGGCTTCGGCGACCAGAAGGAGGCCCGCTTCACCAAGCCGCAGCTCGGCCACTTCGCCGCCAACAACGTCAAGCCGTCCCGGTGGGTCCGCGAGATCCGGCTGGCCGCGGCCGACCTCGGCAAGTACCCGGTCGGTGGCAGCGTCGGCGTGGCCGACATCTTCACGGAAGGCCAGAAGGTCGACGTCATCGGCGTCAGCAAGGGCCGTGGCTTCGCCGGCGTCATGAAGAAGTACAACTTCAAGGGCTTCATCCGGTCTCACGGTACCCACGAGTACTTCCGCCACGGCGGCTCGATCGGTACCCGCCTGACCCCCGGCCACGTCATCAAGGGCAAGAAGATGCCCGGCCACATGGGTGCCGCGAACGTGACCGTGCAGAACCTCAAGCTCGTCAAGGTCGATGCCGAGCGCGGCCTGGTCTTCGTGGCTGGTGGCGTCCCCGGCCCGAACGGCGGCCACGTCACCATCCGTACGGCCGTCAAGAGCTGAACCCTGTCCCCTGAGACGGCGACGGCCGCCCCTCGGGGCGGCCGTCTTGCGTTGGCGAGCGGGCGCGGCCCACCGGGGGGCTACTCCACCCGGTAGTTCGGGCTCTCCTTGGTGATGATCACGTCATGCACGTGGCTCTCCCGCAGCCCGGCCGACGTGATGCGCACGAAGCGGGCGCCCTCCTGCATCGCCGGCACGCTCGAAGAGCCGGTGTAGCCCATGCTCGCCTTGAGGCCGCCCACCAGCTGGTAGAGGGTCTCGTTGATGGGCCCGCGCGCCGGCACGCGCCCCACGATGCCTTCGGGGACCAGCTTGCGGGGCTGGCCCTCGGCGTCGCCGCCCTCTTGGAAGTACCGGTCGGAGGAGCCCTGCCGCATGGCCTCCACCGAGCCCATGCCCCGGTACGACTTGTAGGACCGCCCCTGGTAGAGCACCAGCTCACCCGGCGCCTCGTCGGTGCCCGCGAAGAGCGAACCGATCATCACGGCGTCGGCGCCCGCAGCCACGGCCTTGGCCACGTCGCCGCTGTACTTGATTCCTCCGTCAGCGATGATGGTGATGCCGTTGTCGTGGGCCGCCCGCGCGCAGTCGGCCACGGCGGTCAGCTGTGGGACGCCCACACCGGCCACCACCCGCGTGGTGCAGATGCTGCCGGGCCCGATGCCCACCTTCACGATGTCGGCGCCAGCATCCACGCACGCGCGGGTGGCGTCGGCCGTGGCCACGTTGCCCACCACCAGGATGACGTCGGGGTGCCGCAGACGAATCCGGCGCGCCGCCTGCAGCACGCCCTCGGAGTGCCCATGGGCGGTGTCGACCACCAGCACATCGACCCCCGCCGCGACCAGCGCGTCGGAGCGCTCGTCGCTGTCGAACCCGACGCCGATGGCGGCACCGCACATCAGCCGTCCGCCGGCGTCCCGGGTGGCATGGGGGTGACGCTTGGCAGCCTGAAGGTCTTTGAAGGTGATGAGCCCCTGCAGCGCGCCCGCGTCATCGACCACCAACAGCTTCTCGATCTTGTGGGTCTGGAGGAGGTCCTTGGCGGCCTCGAGGTCGGTGCCCGGCGGGCACGTGACCAGGTCGTCGGCGCTCGTCATCACGGCCGCTACTTGACGGTCGAGGTTTCGCTCGAAGCGCAGATCGCGGTCGGTGAGGATGCCCACCACGCGGTCTCCGTCCACCACGGGCAGCCCGGAGATCCCGCGCTGGCGCATCGCCCGCCGCGCGTCCCGCAAGCTCGCACCCGGCGAGAGGGTGATGGGGTCGCGGATCACCCCAGTCATGGCCTTCTTGACGCGCTCCACCTCGGCGGCCTGCGCCTGCGGGCTCATGTTCTTGTGGAGGATGCCGAGCCCTCCCTCACGCGCCATGGCGATGGCAGTGCGGGCCTCGGTGACGGTGTCCATCGCGGCTGCGATGAGGGGCACCTGCAGCCGCAGCCCGCGCCCGAGGTCGGTGGAGACGTCCACCTCGCTGGGCATCACATGCGAATGAGCGGGCAGAAGCAGGACATCGTCAAAGGTCAGGGCCAGGGGCACGTCGGCCGTGAGCATCGGATCTCCAGGGGGCGGGGGGGGCTCCCCCGGTCCGTCCCGGGCCCTCGCCCATAGCCGGCCGTACCGCCGCCCTCAACAAGCGGCGGCCGCCGTGCTGTCAGGCCGTTGACAAGCCCTCTCCAAACCCGGTAGAAACCCCCCTCTACCGTACGCACCCAGCCGGAGGACCCAATGGTCACCATCGCTCAGCGCGCCATGCTCGGCCTCGCACTCCTCGTCACCACCGCCTGCGGCCCAAAGCAGAAGGGCACCTACGCGGTCGACGCCGCGTCCGGGTCAGCCAACGACGCCCTCGTCGCCGAGGCTGACGCCCTCTGGGAGAAGCGGGGCGACAAGGAGTCGCTCAAGAGCGCGCTGGTCAAGTACGAGGCCGCCTACACCGCCAACCCCCGCGACCGGCACGTGGCCGGCCGCCTGGTGCGCGGCTGGTACTTCCTCGCCGACGCGCACACCATGGTGAAAGACCAGAAGCTGGCGCACTGGGACACCGCCATCAACTGGGGCAAGAAGTGCCTGGCCATCAACGATGAGTTCAAGGCCCAGATCGACGGCGGCGCCAAAGAGGCCGACGCCATCGGGAAGGCGAACAAAGACGACGTGCCCTGCCTGTACTGGACCGCCTCGTCGCTCGGCAAGTGGGCCAAGGGCTACGGCATCGCCAAGGCGCTGAAGCACAAAGACACCATCGTGGCCTACATCACCCGCGTGGGTGAGCTGCAGCCCGACTACTTCTACGGCGCCTCCGACCGCTACTGGGGCGCCTACTACAGCGTGCTCCCGAGCTTCGCCGGGCAAGACCTCGACAAGTCCAAGTCCCACTTCGACAAGAGCATCGAGATCGCGCCGGGCTACCTCGGCACCCGGGTGCTGATGGCCGAGAACTGGGCCGTCAAGTCGCAGGCCAAGCCGGTCTTCCAGCGCAACCTCAAGCTCGTCCTCGAGGCCGATCCCGACGCGATCCCCGAGATCGCACCCGAGAACCGCGCCGAACAGGCGAAGGCCAAGGCCCTGCTCGAGCAGACCGACGAGCTGTTCCGGTAGACTGACCCCCCTATTGGAGGGCCGGGCGCTTCCGCCGGGTTCTCCCCGCCGGGTGCCTGTCGCGCGCCCAGGAGGAACCATGCGCAAGATCGCTTCCATCGCCCTGGCCCTGTGTGGGCTCGCCGTCGCTCTCTCTCCCGACCGTACGGTCGAGGCGGGGCCGGCACACGTCATCAACTTCGGCACCATGGCCCCGGCCGACACGCCGTGGTCTGAGCAGCTCACCGACATCAAGAAGCGCCTTGAGGCCGACAGCGGCGGCCGCATCCAGGTCAAGCTCTTCCTCGGCGGCTCGATGGGCGGCGAGCTCGAGATGATGCAAGACGTTCAGAAGGGCGAGCGGCTGCAAGGCGGCGGCTTCTCGACCGGCGCCATGGGCCAGGCCCTCGAGATCGACGAGCTGCTCATGGTCGAGCTGCCCTACCTCTTCCGCGACAACGACGAGGCCGACGCGGTCCTCGACCAGGTCCTCTACGAGCCGGTCTCGAAGAAGCTGACCAAGAAGGGCATCAAGTTCTACGCCTGGGCCGAGAACGGGTGGCGCAACATGGGCACCAAGGGTGGCCCGGCCACCACCCCCGAGCAGATGAAGCAGTACAAGGTGCGGTCGCAAGAGTCGCCCGTCCACCTCGACATGTGGAAGGCGCTCGGCGTGCAGGCGATCGCAAAGCCCACCACCGAGGTGCTGCCGGCGCTCAACACCGGCATCGTCACCGGCTACGACCAGACCCCGCTGTTCGCGCTGGCGGGCGGCTGGATTCAGCCGGTCACCCACTACACGCTCACCCGACACATCTACCAGCCGGCCGCCGTCGTGTACTCCCAGAAGTTCCACGACTCGCTCCCCGCCGACCTGCAGGCCATCCTCATGAAGGACGCTGCGGTCGAGGGCGCCCGAGGCCGCAAGAACGTGCGGGCCCTCGAAGCCGAGCTGATCGAGACGATCGGTAGCATGGGCGTCTCTGTGGTCAACCTCGACGGCGAGCAGGTCAAGGCGTACCGTCAGGCCACCCGCCCGGTTCACAAGCAGTTCCTGGCGACGCACCCCGAGATGGTGCCGCTGTACGGCGAGGTCAAGGCCAAGCTCCAGTCCATGCGCTGAGTCAGCGCGGGACCCCCCCGCTCCACCGGAAGGCCCCGTGTACGCGCTCCTGGTCAGCTTCTTCGACGCCCTCGAGCGCCTGCTGAGCGCCGTCAGTTCGGGCTTCCGCTCGACCTGGCGCCGCTTCCGAGATGGCCCGCTCCAAGACCTGCTCTTCGGTCTGATCCTGCTCATCACCGCCATCAGCGTGGTGATGCGCGGGATCATCGAGGAGGCCGACCGCCTGCTGGCCGGCGTCGAGAAGGCGCTTATCTCCGTGGCCTTCCTGGCCATGACGGTGCTGTCGTTCTCCGACTACCTGCGCCGGGAGTTCCCCTGGTACACCCTCGAGGTGCAGGGCGGACCCATCATGGCCGTCGTGCTCATGGTGTGGGTGGGCTTTCTGGGGGCCTCTCTGGCCACCCGCGACCGCAAGCACCTCTCCGTAGACGCCTCCGACCGCCTGCTGTCGCCCAAGGCCGCCAAGCTGGTCAAGCGCTTCATCGCGCTGGTGGCCGCCGG
>JBDQIL010000052.1:0-10125 GCA_040264415.1 Myxococcota bacterium | reverse complement strand
GTGCTCGAGCAACCCTGAATCTGCCCGAGCGAACGCCCCAAGCGGGCCTCCCCCGATCCCGCGACCCGATCGTAGGTTCTTACCAGCCCCCGCCGTGGAACTCGGACCCCTTCGTTCCACGGGCTTGACACACTGCCCCACGGGGGGTTCCATCCCACCATCCCGGAGTCCCCCGTGCCCAGCCTCGACAACACCTACGACGCGATCGTCTTGTTCGGTGTGGTCAAGGATACGAACGATCCGGAGGCCCTCGGGCGGGTCCAGTGCGAGCTGATCGGCTTCGGCGAAGCTGTCATCTTGCCGTGGCTCCGCGTCATGCAGGCGACCGCCAGCAACGCGTTCGGCCACTTCTTCCTGCCCGAAGTCGGAGACGAGGTCGTCATCCTGCGCGGCGCCGGCAACGAGCCGGCCGGCATGGTGATCCTCGGCTGCGTCTACCACGGCAAGAACAAGCCCTTCGTCAAGGAAGACGGCAAGAACAACACCAAGGAGATCTTCACCCGTGGCGGCAACCGGCTCCAGTTCTCAGACGAGGACGGCAAAGAGCTGGTGCACATCCACACCAAAGAGGAGAAGGTCACCATCAAGATGGAATTCGCCGACGGCAAGCTCACGGGCGCCGCCGAAAAGGTCATCGACTGGACCACCGAGGACTACACCCTCACGTCCAAGAACACCGTCACCATCGACTGCTCGAAGGGCACCGTCACGGTCAAGGCCGACAAGTGCATCGTCGAAGCGAATGAGATCACCGCCACCGGCAAGACCAAGATCGCAGCTGAAGGTGCCCAGATCTCGGTCACCGGCAAGAGCACGCTCACGCTGGAGTCGAAGGGCACCGCCGAGCTGAAGGCTTCGGGGCCGCTCACCATCAAGGGCGCCCAGGTGAGCATCAACTGAGGCCGACGTCGCCAATTCGACTCGCCCACAACGAGTCGTGTCGCTTCGGGCGCCGATCGCTCCGCGCAGTGCGTGGCGCGCGTCATGTGGTGATCTACGGTCATCGAGACAACGTGAAGTACCCACTGATGTCGGTTCTCGTCCAGCAAGAGCTCGGCAATTGCCGACATGCGCTGGCCCAACGGGTCGTCGCCGGTACCATGACGGTCCACTACGCTCCCGGCGAAGGCCCCAGCGGGCCCAAGCCACCCCCCCCCGCTTCTGACTCTGTGCAGAAGTCTCCCTCAACCACGTCACCCGCCCAGGCAATCCGTCCGGTTTCGGGTGCGCAAAATAGGTCATAGCGCCCACATTCTCGCTATGCCTGTCTCGCTCTCGGAGGAATGAATCATGCCCGAGTACCGCACCCCGGGTGTCTACATCGAAGAGATCTCCGGAGGCCCGCGCCCCGTTGCCGCGTCCGCTACCACGGACACTGGCTTCGTCGCGGTCCTGACACTTCCGGAATCCTTCCTGCCCGGCCAGGGCGCCGCAGCCGGCATGTTCTTGCCGGCCCAGGAGGAGCAGCTTCGCCTCGCCTGGAACCGCGTCCTTGCTTTCCGCAACCTCCTCCCGGCGCCCAAGGCGGCAGCCGACGAGGGTGGCGAAGGTGAAGAGGGTGGCGGTCGCGCCTCCCGCACCGCCGCCCCCGAGGTCGAGGAGCCCAACCGCCTGCGCGGTCTCATCGACGAGTCGCTGCCCGGCGAGTGGGAGATCCAGCCCCCCGATGGCAACAACGCCGTCACGCTCAAGAGCACCGACGGCGAGATCATCCGCTTCCCGGTCAGCCGCAACCTGATGAGCGTCCGCACCCGCGACGATCAGCGCGAGTGGGACCTGGCCTTCGGCGCCGACGAGCAGAAGTTCCTCGAGCTCCTCGCCGGCTACGCGCTGCCCACCGGTGTCAAGCACTCCGGTGCCCTCGCTTCGGCCGACCCCAACGGCGCCCCCGCGAGCCTCGACATCAACGAGTTGCACGACCGCCTGCTCACCCCGGCGCCGTCGCTCACGAACATGACCGGCTACACCGCGTGGCGGCTCGAGTTCGGCGAGAGCCTCTACAAGCAGATCGTCGGCGCCGCCGCGGGCGCGTCCGAGACCAAGGCCCAGGCCATGTGGGACACGCTGCCCGGCAACGCCCGCGCCGCGTGGGACCGCTGGCTCCGCAGCCACCCCGGAATGCACCGCCTCGAGCTCGCCATGATGGGCTTCTTCGAGAACGGTGGCGCCACGGCCTACCCCGCTGTGGTCCTGCAGCCGCACGGCGCAGCCGGCCCGAACAAGCGCGCCTTCCTCGAGGCCAGCTACGACGGCGTGTCGAACGTGGCCATGGTGGCCGCTCCCGGCCTCGAGCAGTCCTGGCAGCAGGCGATCCTCGAGTACGCGGGCCCGAAGGGCCGCGGCGACCTCTTCGCCGTGATGGACACCCCCCGGTACCTGCTCACCCGGCAGCCCCGCGCGGTCACCCTCGACAAGACCCGCTGGGTCAAGGGCGACAGCCCCTACGAGGTCGCGGTCCTCGAGACCATCGACAGCCCCGAGTCCGCTGAGCTGCGGTTCCTCGGCTACGCCAACGATGAGCTCCTCGACCGCACGATCCCCCGCGACGACACCGGTCATGGCGCCGCCTACGGCCCCTGGCTGATCGTGGACAACCCGATCTCCACCGGGGCCCACGACCGCTACGTCATCGCCCCCCCGAGCGGCCACGTGGCTGGCGTCATCGCCGGCACCGACCTCAAGGCCGGTGGTGGTGTGCACAAGGCCCCCGCCAACGAGCAGCTCCTGGGCGCCTCCGACCTCGTCACCGAGATCACGGACCGCGAGCAGGGCCCGCTCAACACGAAGAGCATCAACATCATCCGGCACCGCCCTGGCGGCGGCATCCGGGTGTGGGGCGCTCGGACCGTCGCGTCGGACGCCAACTGGCGCTACGTCAACGTCCGTCGCCTGTTCCTCTTCGTGGAGCGCAGCGTTCGGGACGCGGTGAACTGGGCGGTCTTCCTGCCCAACACCGACACCACCCGCCGCGACCTGGGCACCACGATCCGGTCCTTCCTGTACAGCCTCTGGACCCAGGGCATGCTGGACGGCACCTCGCACTCCGACGCCTTCCAGGTGCAGTGTGACCGGGAGAACAACACCGACGTGGACGTGCGCAACGGCATGCTCACCGTTGATGTGACCTTCCGCCCGCCGTACCCGGCCGAGTTCGTGCGCATCCGGTTCCGCCAGGCCCCGATGGAAGTCCCGGACTGATCGAGCGCGAATAGCGCCTCGATTACGGCCCCACCATAACAGAGGTGCTTTGGGGTAAAGTGTACTTCGAAGCACCTCTCCTTCTCTTGGTGAAGCATGGCAACTGAGAACACGCACATTGTCGACCGTGCCTACGGCGGCTTCCGTTTCCGGCTCTTCGTGGCCGGTTCGGGCGAGACCTCCTTTGACACCGGAACGATGTCGATCAACCAGGCCTTCGTGAAGGTCTCGGGCGTCGCCACCGAATCGGAAATCGTCGAGTACATGCAAGGAACCGATGCTTCGGTCTGCACCTCGCCGGGCCGCGTCAAGTACAGCAACATCGTCTTGGACCGCGTGTTCAAGGGCACCGACGACCTCTACAAGTGGCGTCGGCGTATCGAGAGCGGCAGCGCCGATCGACGCAACGTCAAGATCGAGATGCTCTCGCTCGACAACCAGCTGATCCGGTCGATGATTCTCCGCGAGGCTTGGCCTTGCAAGTGGAATCTCCCCGACCTTGACGCTGGTGACAGCTCGCCCGCCATCGAAACGATCGAGCTCTCGGTCGTTGAGGTGTACGAGGAGACCGGAACGACGGAGTAGTCCACACCGGGCTGCTTCCGAGTTCCTCTCACAATCCCCCCCGTTCCTACCACCACCTGGTGCCCGTCTCGGGTGCCGCCACACATAGGAGGTCCCCATGGGTCTCTACAACGAGATGGACACCGACAACTACATCGGTGCATTCAACTTCCGCGTGAGCATTCCTCGCTACGCCTCGGACATCAACCAGGCCTTCGTGCGCGTTTCGGGTGTGGTCAGCACCTCCGAGCCCATGGAGTTCGCCCACGGCACCGATCCTTACGTGCGCAAATCCGTCGGCCGCACCACGTACGAAGACGTCACCCTGGAGCGGATCTACAACGGTGTGGACTCGTTTTACGAGTGGCGGATGCAGATCGAGGCTGGCAGCGTGGAGCGCCACGACGTCAAGATCGAGCTGCTGAAGCCCGACGGAACCGTGTCCCGCACCATGATTTGCCGTGGCGCTTGGCCGTCCCGCTGGGAGCTTCCCGAGATGGATGCCTCTGGCAGCCAGGGCGCCACTGAGCGCATCGGCTTGACCGTCGAGAATGTCACCAACGAGTAGCTCGGCCTAGCCGGAGTACGCCTTGTCCGATACCGGAAATCTTCCAACCCACCGAGAGATCGTTGATCTCCCGGTGGGCTTCATGAAGGGTGACGACCACGTCGCCGAAGCGGAGGTTCGCGCCGTCACAGGCGCGGACGAGTACTACATCGGCATGTCCGGTGAGTACACCCGCAACCCAAACGACTTGGTCTACAAGAGCCTGCTCCTGTCGCGGTGCGTGACGCGGATTGGTGATCTGAAGGCGATCAGCCTCAACGACATCATGAAGCTTCACGCCCGTGACATCCGAGCTCTTGAGTACGCAATCTATCGCCTGACATACGGCGAGAAGGCGCTACCGAAGGAGGATCCGGACTCTCCGGGGGGGTGACCATGGCGTACCCCGTCCCGAAGATCCGTAGAGAAGCGGCCTTCATCGCGTACCACCTCCACTGGAACCTGTCGGAGATTCTCGCGCTTCCACACCGGGAGCGCTTGGCCTGGATTGGCCAGGTCAGCGAGATCAACCGACGCATTTTGGAGTCGGATCAATAGGCGATGCAGGTTTACGGTGCCCGCAAGGTCGATGTCCGCGTGGGCATCATCCAGACCGACACACGCGCAGAGAGGCCCGTCGGGGCTGTTCTCCTCGGTGTCGCCCCACCCGAGACGCCTTGGCTCTCGGAGGTGTTCCCGTCATCGGTGGTACGAACCACCCGGTACGGGACGCGCGACGCCGCACTGGAGCATCTGCGGTTCGTGCCCGCCCAGCGCTTCGATGCCCTCCCGGGCCTCGAAGGACCCCATCCGTCGCTGGTCCGAGACTCGGTGCAGCTCGCTCTCGACGCCGGCGCGAGCCACGTCGATCTCGTCATGGCGCGGGCCGGGGACCTCCCTCCCTGGTCGCTGCACACCGAGGCCGTCGCGAGCATCCTCGTGCCCTACCTGTCGGAGCTGCAGGAGGCGCAGATCGCCTTCCCCGACATCGCCGGGCCAGGCGCCCTCCGTCCGGGCGTAGACGACAGCCCCGACCGTCGGCTCGAGCGTGTGCTGGGCACCATCAAGCAGTTCAAAGCCGGGCTGCGAGAGCACTACCAGATCGCCTACGTCGACCTGCCCGATGGCGCAGACCAACGGCTCGACGAGATCCACCAGCGCGTGGGCAGCGCCGACGTCGCGTTCTGTCGCTGGACGGGCGGGGAGCGAGCGCTTCGGGCGCACGGATGGCGCTGTGCTGGCGCCGCCCTCGCGGGGCTGCAGGGCCGAACCAGCGCCGACCTCACGGGCGGCGTCGCCGGCTTGCACTTTCAGGTGGGCGCCGGCCGCAGAGTGCGCCGCACGCGCCACCCAGAGCTGCTGCAGCTCCCCACCCCCCGCCTTCGCGACAGCATGGGCGATGAGATCGTCGAGCTCGCGCTCGACCCGTCGGCCGGCGACCCCGACAGCCGGCGCCGCTTCGCGATGGTTCGCAGCGAGCCCACGCTCCGGCACCCGACCGGCAGCTGGTCGCTCCCTGCGCTCCGCACCGTCAAGGCCATCCATCATCGCATCGTCTTCGCCGCCGAGCAGTTCGTGTTCCGGCCCGTCGATCAGGTGCAGGCCTTCTCTCTGGTCACCGCGCTCGACATGGTCTTGCGCCCGTTCATCGAAGGGGGCGCGCTGGTCGGGCCCTCCGGTGAGGGCGGGCCTCTGTTGGCCGGTGATACGGTCCGAGACCGCGACGCCCCCGGGCTGGTCGCGGAGATCTCGGCACAGCTGAGGCCGTGGTGTCAGGACGTTCGTGTCCGCGTCGCGGTAGACCCCGGGCAGCAGCCCGCGGTCGAGGTGTTCACACCATGAGGGCCTTGTCATGAGCATCCCTGACTTCAACAAGAGCTTCCGCGACGCGGTCTTCCCCGGGTCCAACGAGCCGGCGACCACGTTCAACTTCGTGGTGTCGGTCGGAACCCGCGCCCTCGGCGACTTCCGGTCGGTCGAAGGCATCCGCTACGACATGCCCACCCAGAAGGTCTACGAGGGCGGCCGGAACCACTCCGCGCACATCCTCCCCTTCACGAAAGAGGCCCCCGCGGGCTCGTGGGGCAAGGTCACGCTCAAGTGGGGCACGCCGGTCTGGTCGATGCTCTACGACTGGATGAACGCGGTGCAGGTCGGGCACTTCTTCCGGCGTGACGTCTTCATCCTCCAGCTCAACCGCGCTGGCTGGCCGACCCGCATCATGCGGCTGCACAAGGCCTTCCCCGTGGCTTGGTCGGCCGCTCGGCTCGACACGGGCACCAGCGAGCCTGGCCTGGAGAGCCTCGAGCTCATGTTCGAGTCCTTCAAAATGGTGCTCACGCGCACGGGCTCGATGCCCTCGCTCGACGACCTGGCGGCCACCGCCGGCCGCGTGGCCGGCTTGGCCCGCGACAGCGCCGCCTCGATCGCAGACGCCGCGGTCGATTCGTTCAACGGTACGGTCGATCTCTTCGATGGCGACGCGTACGACAACATGGAAGAGTCCTTCGCGGACGGGCTCGCCGGCGACGACGTCGACTGGGACGAGTTCGAGGCCGACGAAGAGCTCGAGCAGATGGGCGGCGATCCCTTCGACGAGGAGAGCGAGATCATCGACTCCCTCGCCATGACCGACACCGACACCGACACCGAGGGCGAGATCATCGACTCCCTCGCCATGACCGAGGGCGACCTCGACGGCGAAGGCGAGATCATCGACTCCCTCGCCATGACGGAAGGCGACCTCAAGAGCGACCCGCTCGAGGAAGAAGAAGACACCGATGACGACGAGCACCCCGCCGGATGAGCTCGAACCCCGCGCAACCCTGTGGAGGTGAGGCATGAGCCTCAGCGAAATGCTCGGAACGAGCAAGATCGAGAAGGCCGAGATCTCCAGCCCGGAGGTGTCGGGTGACGACTTCAAGCTCGAGGTCCATTTCAACCCGTCCAGCTTGAAGGTGGCCCGCAAGCGGACCTGGCAGGACGGCGACCAGTTCGAGTCGGAGTACCCGAGCCTGCAGTGGGGCAAGACCTCCCACGACACGCTCTCCTTCACCCTGCTCTTCGACCACAGTGAGCCGCGGGATCTGAGTGACATGGCGGCCACGGCCGCGTCGCTCAACCCGGTCATGAACCTCGGCCCGATGGCCAAGATGATGGGCCTCGTCAACGAGGACACCGTCGAACAGCAGCTGGCGGTGCTCTACAACCTGACCAACGTCTGGGAGGTCTTTCCCGATGTGCCGGACGGACGCCGCCCGCCCCTGGTCACGTTCACCTGGAACAACTTCGCGTTCACTGGTGCGATCACGACCCTCACGGTCGAGTACATCCTGTTCGACGCCGACGGCAACCCGAAGCGCGCCACCGCCGCTATCGAGATGCTCGGACGCCTGAACTGGAAGGGCGACATCAAGGTGGAGAAGGGCAAGCCGTTGCAGCCCGAGACTCCGAAGAAGCCGTAGCCGCCACCCCGCGGCCCTGTCGCGACCCCTCATCCGCCCCGCACCGGAGCAACCATCATGGGCCAGAAGGGCATCGAGCTGTCCATCGATGGCGAGACCAAGCTGTTCTCTCCGATGCTCGACTTGATCGAGCACTCGGAGTCAATGGACGCGCTGAATGCGCTGGTCGCGCGCTTGAACGTACCCCAGAGCATGTGGGACAAGGATCTCGCCAAGAAGCTCAAGGTCGGCGCACCCTTCGAGGTGACGATCGGGGCCCGCAAGCTCAAAGGCGACATCACCCGCGTCAGCTTCCGGCGCGGCAAAGACGCCGGACTTCACGTCACGATCTTCGGGCTCGAGGCCCTTCATCGGCTGCGCAACCAGCGCATCTCGTCGGTCCTCGAGCAGGCGCACGACAAGGTGGCTGAGACCCTGATCAAGGCGGCGGGCGCGAAGGCGAAGGCCCAGGCGGTCTCTGCCACGGCCGAAGAGGTCGTCTTCATCGGCTACAACATGCTCACGGCCATCAAGAAGATCGCGCGCGAACGCAACTTCGCGGTCTACTTCGACGGCAAGCAGGTCAACTTCGTGCCGCGAAGCAAGGGCGCGGGCTCGCCGCTCAAGCTGACCTGGGGTTTCCAGGTCAAAGAGGCGGACTACGACTTCGACCTGGTCGATGTGGTGACCGGCACCAAGGTGATCGGCCGCGACTACGTCAAGGGGCCGGATGTCGTCGAGTATGAGGCGAAAGAATCCGACCTCAACAAGATCTCCAAGGGAGACACGGCGGTCGCGGTTCGCAAGAAGGCCTTCGGCGAGGGCTTGGTCATCATCCCCGAGCAAGTGCACGCCGCCGACATGTCCGAGATCAAGGAGCGCGCCATCGGCGAGCTTCAGCACCGCGCCGAGAGCTTCGCGACGGGCAAGCTCAGGTGTACGTTCCAGGCCAAGGCGGCGCCGGGGGGGCTCGTGGAGGTGGAGGGCGCGGGGTGGCCATTCACAGGGCCATGGATGATCTCCGGCGTGACGAATACGCGGTCGGTGACCGACGGGCTTTACACCACCATCGAGTTCTTCTCGGATAGTCTGCCCAAGCCCTGAATCTGCCGAGGCCCCATGGCCCACCTGCTCCCGCCCGACGCCCGCATCGGCGCCAGCGTATCCCGCCTGGAGCGAGGGCAGCGCACCATTGCGCGAATCCGCTCCATCCTCGAGACGCGGCCCGGCACGGTCCCCTGGCGACCGGAGTTCGGCGTCGACCTCGCCAGCCTCGTGGGGTCGGCGCTCACGCGCACCCAGCTCGACCGGGTTCGTGCAGCGGTCGAGGCCGCCCTCGCCCGCTGGGCGCCCGACATCGAGGTCATCGGCTGCGAGGTTCACGCGGTCACCGCCTTTGGCGGCGGGGCTGGCGGGCGCGATCGCACCATCCCACTCGCGGAGGGGGCGCTCGTTCGACTGGGCACCCAGGCATCTCTGCGGGTGGACCTGTCACTCCGAACCGATGAGGGTGAACTCAACCTGTCGGCCACGTTCCGCGGCGAAGAGGCCGCAGGAGGCGCGTAGTGAAGCTCACCCCCCCTGGTTCCCTTCGACTCGACCGCGAGCGGCTGCTGAAGGACGTACAGGATCGCCTCGCCGAGCGCATGCCCGGCCTCGATGGCGCCGATCCCGATCCAACTGACCCGGGCTGGCTGCTCATGGAGCAGGCCACCTGGCTCGCCGAGCAGCTCTCCGGCGAGCTCGACCGCTACCCCCTGGCGGTGCTGCAGCAGTTCCTCCACCTGGTGGGCGCTGGGCTCGAGCCTGCGGTCCCGCCCGTGGGCGTGCTGGTGGTGGATCCGCGAGAGGCCGGCGAGATTCGGGTGGATCGCGATCGCCCCTCGGACTGGCGCTTCTTCACGCCACAGACCGAAGATCGCGATCCGATCGAGTTCGTCCCCGCCGAGCCCGTCGCGCCGGTCTCCCCGCTGCTCGTCAAAGGCGCCTGGCGCTGGGACGGCACCCAGCTCTTCGACGTGACCGGCCATCGAGCCGCCAGCGGAGAGGGCGCCGCAGGCAGCGTGGTTCAGGTGGGGGCCCCCAAGCGGGCCGCCGCGTTCGACCGCGAGCGCGTCGACTACCGGCTGGTGGCCACCGACACCGAGACCCTGCTGGAGCGCGTGAACGGCGTCATCGAGAAGATGCGCGCCACGAACAGCGCATGGCTCGAGCTCGAGGCCCATCGGGTCGGCGACAGCGAGGTCGTCGTGCAGGCCCGCATCAGCCCCTTCGCCGCGCTCCGGCGCGCAGCCGGTGGCCAGGTGGCACCAGGCGGCGACCTCCTCGTCCCTTGGGGCCCGGCATGGGCTCGGCGCCGCGCAGGCGCAAGGG
>JBDQIL010000051.1:0-10190 GCA_040264415.1 Myxococcota bacterium | reverse complement strand
GGCCAGCAGCCAGCCGCCGATCCCCCCCACCACCCGGCTGGCGCCGGCACGGGGGGGACCCTGCGGCACGCCGCCATGCCGGGGGGGGGGGGGATCGGCGGCTGGGAGCTGGCCCGCGCGCGGGTCGGCGGCCGCCCCGGCGCGCCGCTCGGGCGGCTGGTGGCGGCGCTGGCCTGCGCCACCGCCCCGTGGTTGCTCAGCACACCGTGGCTGGGTCGCACCGAGTACCTGCCGGCCGCGCTCTACCCGCTGCACCTGTGGGCGCTCCGGCGGGCGATCCGCACCGGCGGGTGGGGGGCCACCGCGGCCGCCGGGATCAGCCTGGGCGCGACCGCGCTGGGCGGCTGGTACCTCGCTGTGTGGCTGGCGCTCCTGCAGCCCTTCATCGCCCTCGGGCTCGCATGGCAGGCCCGGCGTGACGGCGCGGGCCCGGCGCTGGGCGGCCAGGCCGCGCGGCTCATCGCCGTGGGGGCGGTCGCCACCTTGATGCTGGCGCCCGCCGCGTGGGCCCTGTTCGCATACCCGCCGCCGGTGCTGGGCGAGGCCGAGCGGCTGGCCGCGGTCACCGGCATCAGCACCCCGCCCACCAAGTTGCTGCCCTTCATGGGGTCCGAGGGCCTGCCGGGCACGGATCTGCCGGCCTACCCTGGCGCCGCCCTGGCCCTGCTCGCCATGGTGGGCGCCGCCCTCGACCGGCGGGCGCGGCCCTGGCTGGCCGCCGCCGCCGCGGTGCTGGTGCTCAGCCTCGGGCCCTACCTGGTGTGGGACCACCGCCCAGACGCCATGGAGGGCGCCCTGATGCTGCCTGCCGGCTGGCTCGAGTGGCTGGTGCCACCCCTGCGGTTCTTGTGGGGCTGGAACCGCATCGGCGCCCTGGCCACCGCGCCCCTCGCCGCCGCCGCGGCCTTCGGCGCGGCCCGCCTGAGCCAGCGCCTCCGCGGCGTGCGGGTGCAGGTGCTCGTCATCATCCTGCTGGGGCTGGTGGTCGACCATGCCCAGGTGCGGGCGCCCGCGGGCGTCTCTGGCAGCAGCTTCCCGCCGGCCGTGCCCGCGCCGGTGGCCGACGCCCTGGCCCGACTCCCCGACGGCGCCCTGCTCCAGCTGCCCTTCGACGACTTCTACATGACCTGGCAGCCCATCCACGGGCGCCCCATCGCCGAGAGCCTCGAGATCGAGGTCGTCCGGCAGGAGTCATGGACCACCCAGCAGGTCGAGCGAATGCTCTTCGAGCTGCCCCGCGACGCGCCGATCCCCGACGAGTACCGCGGCCCCCTGGCGGCCGGCTGCCTGCGCCAGGACGCCGCCCGCCTCGCTGCCCAGGGCTTCTCGGTGCTGATGGTGCACCGCGAGGCCATCCCCGACCGACACCTCGACGTGGCGCGCTTTCTCGCAGAGGGGTTGGGGGAGCCCGCCGTAGACGAGCCGACCCTGGTGGCGTGGACCCTGCCTGCATCACCGCCCGCCAGGCGCTACGACTGTCCCGTGCGCGCGGTCGCCCCGATGATGGGCGGCCCGCCGCCCCCCCCTGGGAGCCCGCCATGAAGGACGTCCTCGACCGCATCGCGGTGCTGGTGAAGGCCCGCTACCCGGTCATCCAGCTGGTCACGCACGAAGAGAAGCGGATCGACAAGGCCATCGACAAGCTCGCCCAGCGCGAGGTGCTCGATCTGTACCGCTGGTCGGCCACCCAGGGGCTGCGCGGCCCCAAGGGCGCCATCGACGGCACCACCGGCGCCGCCGCCGCCCTGCACGCCATCGGGCGGGTGCGCGAGCCCGGCCTCTTCGTGCTCTTCGACCTGCACCCCTTCTTGAGCGACCCCCACGTGGTTCGCAGCCTGCGCGACCTGGCCCGCTCGGCCGGCCCCCGCCGACAGGCCCTGCTGCTGGTGGGCGAATCAGCCCGCGTGCCGCCCGAGCTCGAGAAAGAGGTCGTGCTCCTCGACGCGCCGCTGCCCGGCCACGACGAGGTGTCGCGCATCCTCGCGGTGCTGCTCAAGAGCCAAGACCTCCGCATCCCCAACGAGCGCTTCGACCGCTTCGTGCGCGGCAGCCTGGGCCTCACCGAGGCTGAGATCAAGCGGCTGTACGCCCGCATCCTCATCGCCGGCGGGCGCTTCGACGACGCCGACCTCACCAGCCTGGTCCAAGAGAAGCGGCAGGCCATCCGCCGCAACCGCTACCTCGAGTTCTGGGAGACCGGCGGCAGCGTCAACGATGTCGGTGGCATGGACAACCTCAAGCAGTGGCTCGAGCAGCGGCGGCTGGGCTTCACCGCGCGGGCCCGCCAGTTCGGGCTCCCCGAGCCCCGCGGCGTGTTCTTGTTGGGCGTGCAGGGTTGCGGCAAGTCGCTGATGGCCAAGGCCGTGGCCGACCTGTGGCAGCTCCCCCTGCTGCGGCTCGACGTGGCCGCCGTGTTCCAGTCGTCCACCGACGAGGAGCAGTCGCTGCGACACACGGTTCGGATCGCCGAGAGCCTCGCCCCGGTCGTGCTCTGGATCGACGAGATCGAGAAGGGCTTCGGGCGCGGCCAGGGCGCCTCGGGCGACGCCTTCGGCAGCTTCCTCACCTGGATGCAGGAGAAGTCCAAGCCGGTCTTCGTGGTCGCCACGGCCAACGAGGTGCGGTCGCTGCCCCCCGAGCTCTTGCGAAAGGGCCGCTTCGACGAGATCTTCTTCGTCGATCTGCCCGGCATCCACGAGCGCCTCACCATCCTCGAGATCCACCTGCGCCGCCGCGGCCGCAACGCCGACGCCTACGACCTGACCCAGGCCGCAGAAGAGACCGAGCGCTTCAGCGGCGCCGAGCTCGAGCAGGTGGTGGTGCAGGCCCTCTTCCACGCCTTCTCGGCCGACCGCGAGCTCGAAGAGGGCGACCTGCTCGACGCCGCCCGCGAGATGATCCCGCTCGCGGTCACCATGGACGACCACCTCAAAGACCTGCGCGAGTGGGCCCGGCCGCGCGCGCGGCGCGCCAGCATGGAGCGGCGGCGGATCGACTTCTTCGAGGAGTGGGTGGAGGCGGGCTGAGCGCCCACAGGCAGGCCGCGTCTGCGGCCCGGCCGCCTCAAAGGCCCATCCGCCCCGCCAGATCGTCGGCCAGGTCGGCGTACCAGCCCGCCCCCCGGCACCCCGCCGCGAAGCCGAAGATGTCCTCGCCGGCGAGCTGCGCCCGCGCGAGCGTGTTGTCGACGCCGATCTGACGTTCCAACAGCAGGTCGCCCCAGGCATCGCCCACCATGTCGAGCACGGCCTCGTTCACGCGGGCCGAGCGACCGTCCACCTGGGTGAGGAGCACGCCGGCCACGTCGAGCGACGGGTTCAGGTCGGCCTGCACCGCATCCACCGCCTCGATGAGCCCGCCCACGCCGGCCACCGACAGGGCCTGCAGGCTGGTGGGCACGAGCACCTGGTCGGCCGCCACCAGCGCGTTGACGGTGAGCCCGCCGATGTGGGGCGGGCAGTCGAGCACGATGACGTCGTAGTGGGTGCGGGTCACCTGCAGGGCGCCGCGCAGCAGCAGCTCCTTGCCGATGCGCCCGTTCATGCGGTCTTCGAAGCGCTGCAGCTCGGGGTCCATCGGGGTGATGGAGAGCCCATCGATGCTGGTCTCGGCGGCGATCTCGGCCACCTCGAGCTGCTTGGGGGCTTCGAGCACCTCGGTGAGCGCGCCCCCCTCGCAGGCCACCTGGGCCCGCAGCGAGATGCTGACGTTGGCCTGTGGATCCAGGTCGACCACCAGCACCTTCAAGCCGTGCAGGCGAGCCCAGGCCGCCGCCAGCGAGACGGCCGTGGTGGTCTTGCCCACGCCCCCCTTCTGGGCGGCCACGGCGAGCACCTTCGCCTGGTGAGGGCCCGGCTTCAGGCTCTTGGTGGGGGCGCGGCGGCGGATGGGGCGTACGACGCCCATCGACATGCGCATGGGGGCTCCGGGGCAGGCGGTCGAAGCCCAGGTTCTCCGATCACTCTTGCCATGTCAAGAGATTGAGGGAGGACGATCCCCTCCGGGCCTCAGACCGGGCGCGTCTGGCTGCGCCATCGACGCCCAGCACGGATAAGATGGCCCGATGCGCCCACTCCCCTCGACCGCTGCCCACGCCTTGATCGTCTTGTTGCTGGCGGGGTGCGGGTCCGACCCCGCTCCCCAGGCGTCCGCGGTGGACGACTCGGCCGCGCCGCCAGTGGCCGACTGCCCGCCCCGGGGCCAGGCGCGGGCCCGGGTGATGTCGGCGGCCGACGCCTTGCCCGGCGAGACCGCCGTGGGCACAGCCGGCGACCTCATCCTGCAGAACGAGCACGCCGCCTTCGTGGTCACCGAGCCCGACAAGGGCTCCACCTACTTCCACTACGGCGGCATCATCGCCGACGCGGCGGCCATGGACGGCTGCGACGTGGTGGGACAAGACCAGCTCGACGAGGTGGGCGTGGTCTTCGCCGACGTCGACTTGACCAACCTCGCGGGCAGCGAGGTGCGGGCCTTCCGCGGCGAGTCGGTGGAGATCGTGTCCGACGGCACCGACGGCGGCCCGGCCATCGTGCGGGTCACCGGCGTAGACGACACCTACTGGCTGGTCGAGTACACCTTGGTGGTCGAGGCCCTCGACGACGGCGGTCGCCCCCTGAGCGATCCCTACGGCGTCGAGGTCGCCATCGACTACATCCTCGAGCCCGACAGCCCGGTGCTGCGGGCCGACGTGCACGTCACCAACGTGGGCGACGACGATGTGGCGCTGGTGTTGGCCAACCTGCTGAGCTTCGGCGGCCCGATGGACCTCTTCGGCTACGCGCCCGACCAGGTGAGCGCGCTGGGCTTCGAGCTCGACTTCGGGATGCCCTGGTTGGTGGCCACCGACGGCCAAGAGGCCCTGGCCTACGCCATCGAAGACGGGGCCCTGGCCTACATGGGCATCAGCGGCATCGAGGTGGCGGTCGACGTGTCCCAGGCGCTCGGCGCGCCCATGGCGGCGGCCCCCGGCGAGACCGCCACCCGCAGCTTCTTCCTGTCGGTCGGCGGCGAAGGTGGCGCCTCGGCCACGGCTCCGCTCGCCGCCGCCAACCCCGAGCCCTCACCCGGCCAGACCTACACCCTGGCCACCGCCACGGGCCGCGTGGTGGGGCCCGACGGCGCGGGCGTCGCGGGCGCGCGGGTGTCGATCGAGGCCCGGGCGCCCGGGGCAGACTGGGGCGTGCTCGACGAGGCCCTCGCGGGCGCAGACGGCAGCTTCACGGCGCCCACCCCCGTCTTCGACGACGCCTGGGAGTGGCGCCTGGTCGCCCGCGCCGACGGCCGCGACGCCAGCGCGGCGGTGGCCCTGCAGCCGGGCGCCTCCGACGTCGAGGTGAGCATGTGGGCCCCAGGCGCCCTCGACTACACCATCACCGACGGCGACGGCGCGCCCGCCCCCGCCCGCCTCGCGCTGCACCGGCCCGACGATGGCGCGCGCACCACCCGCTGGCTGGCGGCCGACGGCACCACCCCGCTCCCGCCGGGCACCTGGGACTACACCGCCACCCGCGGCTACGAGTACGCCCCGGTGCGCGGCACCCTCACGGTGCCCGACGAGGGATCGGGCACGCTCGATCTGGTCATGCAGCGGGTGGTCGACACCACCGGCTTCGTGTCCGTCGACACCCACGTCCACAGCTCGGACAGCCCCGACAGCCGGGTGGCCCCCGCCGACGTGCTGCGGCTCGCCGCCGCGCACGACCTCGACCTCGTGGTGCACACCGAGCATGAGCACATCGTCGATCGCAGCGCGCTGGCCGCCGAGCTGGGCCTCGACCCCTGGGTGCGCGGCATCATCGGCGAAGAGGTCACGGCCGTGGTGCCCGAGCACATGACGATGTTCCCGGCCGAGCCAGAGGGGCCCCGCGGCGGGCCGGTGGAGTGGTATGGCCGCGACATCGAGACGCTCTTCGACATGATGCGCGAGCGCTCGGGGGGCGGGGTCAACCTGCTCAACCACCCCAGCTACCTCAACCACATCGACTGGGACCGGCTGGTGGCCGAGCCCGGCCTCGACGACCCCACGCGGCTCGGGCTGGCACCCGACGCCGCGCTCTGGTCGTGGAACCTCGACGGCATCGAAGTGATGAACGGCCACCGCAACCCCTTCGACCCGTCGAGCCACCGCTGGGGCGACTGGCAGAGCATGCTCAACGCCGGCCACAAGCTGGTGGCCGTGGGGTGCTCCGACAGCCACCGGGGCGACGACATCGGCTTCCCCCGCACCTATGTGCCGGCGGGCAGCGACCGCCCCGCCGACGTCACCGACGGCGAGGTGGTCGAGGCCTTCCAGCAAGGCCGGGCCATGGCCTCGACCGGCGCCTTCGCGCGGGTGCAAGCCAACGGCGTCGCCGGGCTGGGCGAGACCCTCACCGACACCGACGACGCCCTCGAGCTCGACCTCCACATCGAGGCGCTGCCCGAGATCGACGTCACCTTCGTCTCGGTCTTCGTGAGCTGCGACGAGGTGCTGACCGTCGCCGCCACCGACCCCGACGGCATCGTCAAGCTGAGCGCCGTCTTGTCCGTGCCGCTCGAAGCGGGGGTCGACGCTGCGGTGACGGTGGCCGCCTTCGGCGAGGCCCGACTGCCAGACGGCCTGCCACAGTTCAACCCCGCCGGCGTGCCCCGCGTGCTGACGTCGCCCATCTACGTCGACGGCGACGGCGACGGCGTGTTCTCCGGCGGCGGAGGCCGCGAGTGCGCGGTGTTCCTCACCGGCCCGTCCGACCCCGACTAGGCCCGCGACCCGGCCAGGCGGCCCGGGCCCGAGCGCTCAGAGGCCGCTCGACCCGAAGTCGGTGCGCACGTCGATGACGTAGGCGCCCTCGTCGCTGCTGCACCAGCCATAGGCGTTGACCACCACCTCGTAGGTGCCGTCGTCGGGGGCTTCGAAGACCACCGACGGACAGTAGATGCCCGCGCCGCCGTCGAAGCTGCACCGGAAGCTGTCGGAGGCGTAGGCGACGAGGCAGGTGTCGGGCCCGTTGACGTAGAGGTAGGGGTAGAACGCCGTCTCGTCGTCGAGGGTGTCGACGGAGACGTAGATGTTCTGGCCCGCCTCGGCCTCGAAGCGCCAGGCGTCCACCGACGGCCCCTCGGCCACCTCGTCGGTCTCGGGCGGCGGGCTGGTGGAGGGGTCGGTGGGGGCGCCGTAGTCGTAGTCGTCGTAGTACCCGCCGTAGTAGCCGTAGCCTTCGCAGGGAAGGGTGTCGGTGTCGTCCTGGTCTTGGACGTAGCTGCGCGACCCGGTGCCCCAGGCGTAGTCGTCGCACCATGCGGGCGCGTACCGGGTCTCGGTGAAGCTGCTGGTGAAGTACTTGTTCCAGGCCACCGCGGCGCCCGAGTAGACAAAGGACGAGTCTTCGTCGTCGTCATGGGCGATGATCTCCGCCCGGCCGCCGTAGTAGTCGTAGGCCGCGCCGTAGCCGAAGGCGTTGGTGTAGACGTCGCCGTAGGCCGCGGGCGGGCCGTAGTAGCCCTCGTAATAGTAGTAGTAGTAGTACTCGGGCTCGTACGTCTCCCAGTACATCATGCGCGTCTCGTTGCCATAGTTGGCGTCGCGCCAGAGGCGGGGCAGCACGTAGAAGGTGTCGTCGCCGCAGTCGTCGATCGCGGCGTCGTCCGTGACGACGCCCTGCACATCGAAGGCGAAGACGCAGTCGTCACAGTCGCCGGTGTAGCGGTCGCCCTCGAACGACACGGCGCCGTCGCAGACCGGACCGCTGTCGGACGACATCAGGTACAGCACCTCGCCGGTGATGCGGTCGCCGTCGATGAGGGCGTCGCCCGCCAGCTCGATCTGCACGTCGTGACGGACGTAGGTGCCGGCATCGTCTACGGTCTGGGTGAGGGGGACGTCTTCGAGGTCGACGCCGTCGCTGCCGTCGGCCCCGTCCGAGCCGTCGGCCCCGTCCGAGCCGTCGGCCCCGTCCGAGCCGTCGGCCCCGTCCGAGCCGTCGGCGCCATCCGAGCCGTCGGCGCCATCCGAGCCGTCGTCGTCCTTGTTGTCACCGCCAAAGCAGCCCGCGAGGCTGAAGAGGGCGAGGGCGAGCAGCGCTTTTCGGGCCATGGGGGCTCCTCCGTCCGTGCGCAGAGGGTACTCCGAAGCCGCCCCACCCGCATCCGTCGGCGCGCGGTTCGCGGGGCTCGATGGCCGCCTCAGCCCGACGTGCGAACGTCTACGGCGTAGGCGCCCTCGTCGCTCACGCACGAGCCGAGCGAGCGCACCACGACGCGGTAGGTGCCCGCCTCGTCGGCGGTGAAGCTGAGCGAGGGGCACTCGTAGCTGGGCGGCGGGTAGGTGCAGTCGAAGGTGTCGTCGGCCGACCCCACGATGCACTCGGACGGACCGGTCACGTAGATCTGGGGGTCGAAGGCGGTGTCGGCCGCGATGGTGTCGACCGTCACCCAGATCTCCTGGCCAGACTCGGCCTCGAAGGTCCAGATGTCCACCAGGGGGCCATCGAGCTCGTCTTCTTCGGGGGGAGGAGACACACCCTCGCCGCCGGGCTCGACCACCCCGCCGTCATAGCCGTAGCCGCTGTCGCCATACCCGTAGCCGCCGGAGCACGGCAGGGTCTCGGTGGAGTCGGTGTCGCCCAGGGCGCTGCCCGACGACCCGCCCCCGCTCCCGTCGTCTCCGTAGCCATAGCCGCTGTCGCCGTAGTCGTAGCCGCCGTCGTCGCACCAGTTGTCGAGGCCGAAGAGGGTCTGGGTGCCGTTCACCGACCGCACGGCGCTCCACGAGAGCGCAGCCCCGCTCACGGTGACCGTGGCGTCGGTGCTGTCGTCGTGGGCGACGATCTCGTAGCCGCCGTAGCCGCCGTCCCAGGCGTTGGAGTACCCGAAGGCGCCCGTGTAGACGCCGCCCTCGGCGAGCCCGGGGGAGTCCTCGTAGTACCCGTCATAGTAGTAGTAGTAGTAGTAGGACGGCTCGTAGGTGGTCCAGTAGAGCAGGCGGGTGGCCTCGCCGTAGGTGCTGTTGCGCCACAGCAGGGGCAGGTCCCAGAACAGCTCGGTGGTGTCAACCGTGCAGTCTGGGATCGAGCCGGCGTCGTCGACCGTGGCCGTGACGTCGAAGGCGAAGTCGCAGTCGGAGCAGTCGCCGGCATAGGCCGACCCCTCGAACGAGATCGACCCGTCGCAGAGGGCCTCTCCGTCGCTCGACAGCAGGTAGCTGGCGCTGCCGCTCATGCTGTCGGCGTCGAAGGTGGCGTCGCCCGCGACCTCCAGCTCCGCCGAGATCGACCGCTGATAGCCCACGTCATCGGCTTCGAGGGTGAGGGGGACGTCGTCACGACCGTCGGTGCCGTCGGCGCCGTCCGACCCGTCAGCGCCATCGGAGCCGTCGGCGCCGTCAGCGCCATCCGACCCGTCGGAGCCGTCGGTGGTGCCGGGGTCTTTGTCGCCACACCCGCCCAGGAGCAGGGCGAGCGCGAGGGCGGGTGCGAGGGGGGGCAAGGCGCGCATCGGGGACTCCTCCGTTCGTCACCCCGACGATACTCCACGTCGAAGGCCCGCGGAGGCCGCACACGCCCGAGCGCCCCTCTCAGGGCTTCGGAATGCGCAGGCGCTCGCTGATCATCAGGCTTCCACTAAGAAAATACAGAAGCACCAGCGGATGGAACATGCCGGGGCCGAGGCGGTATCCGCCACCCCACAGCCCGTCGCCGATGGCGCCCGCCTGCCAGCCGATGAACAGGACCAACACCACCGCGAGGCTGGTGGGGATCGGGGTCCCTTCGAAATACTGCACCTTGCCGGTGCTGTCGTCGGTGAGCGTGGCCATCGAGACGTTGAAGCGCGCCAGGCGACCGATGCCACAACACACGAAGTAGACCAGCACGACGGCGTCCCACAGGCCGCGCATGCCCAGCGTGAAGCCGAGCACGGCCGGCGCGACGCCGAAGCTCACGATGTCGGCGAGCGAGTCGAGATCAGCGCCGTAGGGAGAGGAGCGCTGCCGCCACCGGGCCACGAAGCCGTCGGCCGCGTCGGCGATGAAGGCCAGCGGCAGCAGGCCGAAGGCCACGGCGATGTAGCGATCGTCGAAGCCCTTCTCGATGTAGGCCAGACAGCAGAAGACCGCTGCGGTGCCCGCCGCGGCGTTCGACAGCGTGATGAAGTCCGCCAGCGCAAAGCTTCGGATGAGGTTGAAGCGGCGCGGGAGGGGGGGGCGGTTGAGG
>JBDQIL010000050.1:0-10426 GCA_040264415.1 Myxococcota bacterium | reverse complement strand
CTGCCCCCGAGCTCCGGCCCGGCCCCGACCCCGACGGCGCCCCGCGAGACCGCGCCGGAGACAACGGCACCATCGGCGTGTCGCAAGACAAGGTCTTCGACAACTTCGTGGTGGGCACCTGCAACCAGTTCGCCCACGCCGCCGCCCTCGCGGTCGCCGACGCGCCCGGCGTCGCGCAGACCAACCCGCTCTTCATCTACGGCGGCACCGGGCTGGGCAAGACCCACCTGCTGCACAGCATCGGAAACGGCGTCCGCCGCCACACCCCCGACGCCTGCATCCTCTACGTGACCGCCGAGCAGTTCACCAACGAGCTGATCGACGCGCTGCGCTATCGGCGCATGCCGAGCTTCCGCGAGAAGTATCGGCGGTGGCCCGGCGTGCTGTTGATGGACGACGTGCAGTTCCTCACCGGAAAGGACCGCACCCAGGAGGAGCTCTTCCACACCTTCGAGTGGCTCAAGGAGCGCGGCCGGCAGATCGTGTTCACCGCCGACGTGCTGCCGCGGGAGATCCGGGGCTTCGAGCCGCGCCTGCGCACGCGTTGCGAGAGCGGCTTGCTGGCCGACATGCAGCCGCCCGACCTCGAGACCATGACGGCCATCCTCCACCAGAAGGCCGCCGATCTCGGCCTGGCCGTGCCGCCGGCGCTGGCCCAGTACATGGCGTCGCGCACGCGCGGCAGCGTGCGCGAGATCGAAGGCGTGCTGAACCGCCTGGGCATGCTCTGCCGGCTGCACGGGCAGGCGCCGACCGTCGAGTTCGCGCGGCAGCACCTCTCCACCGTGCTGGCCGACGAGCCCCGAACCGTAGACGCCCGAGAGATCCTGCAGGCGGTGGCCGACTGCTACAGCGTCGGCACCGACGAGCTGCTGGGCAAGTCGCGCATCAAGCAGCTGGTGCGCCCCCGCCACGTCGCGATGTACCTTGCGCGCGAGCACACCGACCTGTCCTTCCCCGATCTGGGTCGGGCCTTCCGGCGTGACCACGCCACGATCCAGCACGCCGTGAAGAAGATCCGCGGCATGCTCGACAAAGACCCCGATCTGCGATCGACCATCGAGGCCATCCTCCGCTCGCTGGAGCTCTGATGCGCGCCCCGGTCACCCCGACCCACCCGGCCACGCGGCCGAGTGGGCGCTCGCACGCCTGCATCCTGCGGTCGTTCGCGCGGGCTGGAGGGGTGAAATCCGGTGGGGAGAAGGCTATGCCAAACCCGCCGCTTCTTGTGGACCGACCTGTGGATGACCAGTGGACGAGCCCCCTCGTCCACAACCACCCCCGGTCCTCCACAGGTCATCCCAGCGCGTCCCCAGCTGACTCCACAGCCGGCTGAAACCGAAAGCGCACCTGAAACCTACTTTATTCGACTTACTCACACCGTCCACAGGGCCCGATCGATCGACTACGACGGATCCAGATCCAATTCTTTTCCGTCTTCATCGTGTCCGATCGATCCCCCCCGCCAGGATCTGGAGCCGCAATGGACCTCTACATCGACCGGGATGAACTCATCCGGGGCCTCTCCCGGGTCCAGGGCATCGTCGAGCGCCGCACCACCAACCCGTCGCTGGCCCACGTGCTGCTCAGCGCGAGCGGTGATCGCCTGCGCATGACCGCCACCGACACCCTCCTCGCGCTGGTCTCCGACTACGAGGCCCGCGTCGAGTCCGAGGGCGAGCTGTCGGTCGATGCGCAGACGCTCTTCCAGATCGCCCGCACGCTCACCCACCCGACCGTCCACCTCAAGCTGGGCTCGGGCAACCGCCTCGCGGTCCGCTGTGGCAGCGCCGAGTTCAACGTGGTCGGGCTCGGCGCCGAAGAATTCGCGCCCCTCCCCACCCGCTCCGACCGGTCCACGCTCCGCATGAGCGGCGGCGCCCTTCGCCGGCTCATCGAAGAGACCCTGTTCAGTGTCTCGCCCGACGACAACCGCTACGGCCTGAACGGCGCCCACATGGAGGAGGTCACCAGCAAAGAGGGTGGCAACCGCGTGCGCCTGGTCACCACCGACGGCAGCCGGCTGTCGTGGTCCGAGGCCGCCTACGAGGGCGAGTTCGGCATGGGCCGCAAGATGCTGCTGCCCCGCAAGGCGCTCGGCGAGGTCAAGAAGCTGGCCGACGTAGACGAGCGCGGCTGGGAGATCTCCTTCGGCGAGCGGTCCGCCACGTTCGCGAGCGAGGGCCTCACGCTCATGGTGCGGCTCGTCGACGGCGAGTTCCCCGACTACCGCCAGGTGGTCCCGCAGGGCTTCAAGCGCCACGTCGACCTGCCCCGCGACGCCTTCGCCGGCGCCCTCAAGCGGGTGGGCATCATGGCCTCCGACCGCAACCACTCGGTGCGCTTCGCCTTCGAAGAAGACCGCGTGGTGCTCACGGCCCAGAACGTCGATGCGGGGGACGTTCGCGAAGAGGTCGCCGCCGAGCTCGAGGGCGAGCCGCTCTTCACCGGCTTCAACGTCAAGTACTTCCAGGACATCCTGGGCGCGACCGCGGGCGACCGCCTGCGGCTCGAGCTCGGCGACGCCCTCGACCCCTGCCTGGTGCGCATCCCCGACCGCGACGACGCCATGTTCGTGGTCATGCCGATGCGCCTCGACTGAGCCCGCGTTGGGCTGGGGCCGCCCCAGGGTCGCGCCGAGCGGCTGACCTGGAGGCGGCATGAGGCTGGTGGAGCTCGCCGTCGCCGACTGGCGAAACCTGCCCGCGACGCGGCTCGAGACCGACGCCCGCTTCGTGGTGCTGCACGGTGACAACGCCCAGGGCAAGACCAACCTCCTCGAGGCGGTCTGGACCCTGGCCAACCTGCGGAGCTTTCGGGAGGTGCGCCAGCGGCGCCTGATCCGCGATGGGGCCGACCTGGCCCGGGTGCAGGGGCGCGTGGACGGCCCGTCGGGACGCCGGACCATGCTGTGGACCCGGGCGCGCGATGGCGGGCGCACGCTCAAGCTCGACGAGCGCCCCGTCAGCGACCTCGAGCCGTGGTTCGACGTGCTCCGCGCGATCCTGTTCTGCCCCGAGCACAGCGCGATCATCCGGGGGGAGCCCGCCGAGCGGCGCGGCTTCGTGGACCGCGCGGCCTTCACGGCCCGGCCCACCCACCTCGATGTGGTCCGCCAGTACCGCAGGGTGGTTCAGCAGAAGGGGGCCTTGCTGCGGGCGCCGGGTGGGCTCGACCGCGCCCAGCTCGACGCCTGGAACCAGCGGCTGGCCACCCTCGGCGCGACCCTGACCGTGCGCCGGCTCGAGGTGCTCGCGGAGCTCGCCGGCCCCTTCCGCGAGATGCATCAGGCCATCGCTGGCAGCGACCGGGTCGATCTGGCCCTGCAGGGATCCGGGCCCGCCGAACCCGACGTCGCGGCCCACACCGCGTCGCTGCTCGAGGCCATGGGCCAAGCGCGGGCCGACGAGGTGCGTCGGGGCTTGGTGCTGGTGGGACCCCATCGCGCCGAGCTGCGGGTGCGGGTCGATGGGCGGCTGGCCCGCCGCTTCGCGAGCCAGGGTCAGGTGCGGTCGCTGGTCTTGGCCTTGAAGCTCGCCGAGATCGAGGCCGCGCGCCGCCGCGGCGAGGCGCCGCTCTTCCTGCTCGACGACCTGACGTCCGAGCTCGATCAGCGCCGCATGCGGCGCCTCGTGGAGCTTCTCGGGGGCCTCCCCAACCAGGTCTGGATCACGACGACCGACCCCCGGTGGCTGGGCCCGTTGCCCGCCGACCGCGCCCTCCGATTCGCGGTCGAGGGCGGGGCAGCCACACGGGAACTCACTGAATGATATCAGTAGGTTGATGGGTATGCCCGGTGGGCCGGTGGGATGGACGTGCGGGGCCCCATCGGTTACCCGAAATCGGCTGTGCCTCGACCATCTGGTCGTCTGAGGCCCTCCCCCCCCGAGAGGTCGGATGCCGCCCACTGACTCCCCCATCGAGCCGGCCACCCAGGCCGCCTCCGCCGCCGACTACAGCGCCACCAGCATCACGGTCCTCGAGGGCCTCGAGGCGGTGCGAAAGCGCCCCGGGATGTACATCGGCGACACCGCCGCGCGCGGCCTGCATCACCTCGTCTCCGAGGTGGTGGACAACTCCATCGACGAGGCCATGGCCGGGTTCTGCACCCGCATCGACGTCGTCATCCACGAAGACGGCTCGGTATCCATCCGCGATGACGGCCGCGGCATCCCCACCGACATGCACCCCAAGGAGGGCCGCCCGGCCGCCGAGGTGGTCATGACCGTGCTCCACGCCGGCGGCAAGTTCGACAAGGGCAGCTACGCGGTGTCCGGTGGCCTGCACGGCGTGGGCGTCTCGTGCGTCAACGCCCTGTCCGAGAAGCTGCTGCTCGACATCTGGCGCGGCGGCAAGCACCACCGGCAGCGCTACGAGCGCGGCGCCCCCGTGACCGGCCTCGACGTGGTGGGCGACAGCGATCTGCGCGGCACCCGCGTGCAGTTCACGCCCGACAGCACGATCTTCACCGAGACCACCGACTTCGTCTTCGACACCCTGCGCAAGCGGCTGCAAGAGCTCGCGTTTCTGAACCCCGGCCTCACCATCACCGTCTCCGACCAGCGCGACGAGCGGGCCGAGGAGTTCCACTACGAGGGGGGCATCCGCACCTTCGTCGAGCACCTGAACTCGGCTCGCAGCGCGCTGCACGACGGCGTGGCCTTCTGTGAAGGCAACAAAGACGGCGTGGTGGTCGAGGTCGCGCTGCAGTGGACCACCTCCTACCAGGAGAACGTCCTCAGCTTCGTCAACAACATCAACACCATCGAGGGCGGCACCCACGTCTCGGGGCTCAAGGCGGCGCTCACCCGCACCATCAACACCTACGCCCACGGCAAGGGGCTGCTCAAGGCCTCGAAGGGCGAGAGCATCGCGGGTGACGACATCCGCGAGGGCCTCACCGCTGTGATCTCGGCCAAGGTGCCCGAGCCCCAGTTCGAGGGCCAGACCAAGACCAAGCTGGGCAACAGCGAGGTCAAGGGGGTGGTCGAGAGCATCGTGGGCGAGCAGCTGCAGTACTACCTCGACGAGAACCCCCAGGTGGCCCGCACCGTGGTCTCGAAGGCCATCGAGGCGGCCCGGGCGCGCCAGGCGGCCCGCAAGGCCCGCGACCTGGCCCGCCGCAAGTCGGCGCTCGAGGGTGGCGATCTGCCGGGCAAGCTGGCGGACTGCCAAGAGAAAGACCCCGCCCTCTGCGAGCTGTACCTGGTCGAGGGCGACTCGGCGGGCGGCTCGGCCAAGCAGGGTCGCGATCGCAAGTACCAGGCCATCTTGCCGCTGCGCGGAAAGATCCTCAACGTCGAGAAGGCCCGCTTCGACAAGATGCTGGGCAATGAGGAGATCCGCACGATGATCTCGGCCCTCGGCACCGGAATCGGCGCCGAGTTCGATACCGACAAGCTGCGGTACCACCGCATCATCGTTATGACGGACGCCGACGTGGACGGCAGCCACATCCGCACGTTGCTGCTCACCTTCTTCTGGCGCCAGATGCGCGATCTCGTCACCGGCGGGCACCTGTTCATCGCCCAGCCGCCGCTCTACAAGATCAAGAAGGGCAAGAAGGAGCAGTACCTGAAGGACGACGGCGCCCTCGACGCGTTCTTGCTCAAGCAGGCGCTGCGGTCGGTCGAGCTGGCCACCGCCACCGGCGACACCCCCGATGTGGCGGCGGTCGAGGCGTCCTTGCAGCAGGTTCGGCGCTACGCGCGCTTCATCGAGCAGCTGCAGCGGCGCATCACCCCCGACGTGCTCGACGCCTGGTACCTGTCGGGCGGGCACCAGGCCGACTTCTCGGCTCGAGCGCCGCTCGAGGTCGCCGCCGCCGCCCTTCGCGAGATGTTGGGTCGGGTCGCCCCCGATCTGCACCTGGTGGGGGTCGCCGTGAAAGACGACGCCCCCGCCGAGGACGGCACGGCGCGCTTCCTGGTCGAGGTCATCACGCTGCGCGACGGCGAGGAGCGGGTGAGCCGCCTGCGCTACACCACCGGCGAGGCCGAGCACATCGTGCGCGTCGTAGACGAGCTCCGCGCGTCGCTGCCGCTCCCCGTGCTGCGCAAGGGCGACGATGAGCCCCTCCACTCGTGGCGCCAGCTCCTCGAGCGGGTGCTGTCCGAGGGCCGCAAGGGCTACGAGATCCAGCGCTACAAGGGCCTCGGTGAGATGGACCCCGACCAGCTCTGGGAGACCACCATGGACCCCGACAGCCGCACGCTGTTGCAGGTTCGGGTCGATGATTCGGGCGACGCCGACCACATCTTCAGCGTGTTGATGGGCGACGCGGTCGATCCGCGGCGCAACTTCATCCAAGAGAACGCGCTCAACGTCCGCAACCTGGACATCTGAGCCGGCCCCAACTGCGCCAGGAGCGCCGCCCATGCGCCGCAGCCGCATCAGTGGACTGGGCTTCCATGTCCCGGAGCGGGTCGTCACCAACGACGACCTCGCGGCGCGCATGGACACCTCGGATGCCTGGATTCGGCAGCGCACGGGCATCCACGAGCGGCGTTGGGTCGATGGCGATGTGGGCGCGAGCGAGCTGGCGGAGCCGGCGGCGCGGGCCGCCCTGGCGCAGGCGGGGCTGGCCCCCCAAGACCTCGACCTCATCGTCTTCGCCACCCTCTCCCCCGACATCAACTTCCCCGGCTCGTCCTGCCTCTTGCAGGCGCGACTCGGCGCGACGGGCTGCGCCACGCTCGACCTGCGAAACCAGTGCACCGGCTTCGTCTACGGGCTCGCCGTCGCCGACCAGTTCGTGCGCACCGGGCTGATGCAGCGGGTGCTCGTCGTGGGCGGCGAGGTGCACAGCTCGGGCCTCGACATCTCCACCCGTGGCCGGGACCTCGCCGTGCTGTTCGGCGATGGCGCCGGCGCCGCGGTGGTCACGGCGGCGACCGGCGACGACGATCGCGGCGTGATCCTCGACCACAGGCTGCACGCCGACGGATCGCACCACGACATCTTGATGCTCGCGGCCCCCGCCAGCGGAAAGAACCCGCGCCTGACGGCCGAGATGATGGAGGCCGGCCTGCACTACCCGCAGATGAAGGGTCGCCAGGTCTTCAAGCACGCCGTCTCGCGCTTCCCGCAGGTGATCACCGAGATCCTGACCCAAAACGGTCTGACCGTGGAAGACTTGGGACTGCTCGTGCCGCACCAGGCCAACCTTCGCATCTCCGAGATGGTGGGTCGTACGCTGGGTCTCGCGCCCGAGCGCGTCTTCTCCAACATTCAGCGGTATGGCAACACCACCGCTGCCTCCATCCCCATCGCCCTCACCGAGGCGGTCGCGGCTGGCAAGGTCGCGCAGGGTGACTACATCGTCCTCGCAGCCTTCGGCGCCGGGCTGACCTGGGGCGCCAACCTCATCCGCTGGTAGCGGCGACCCCCAGGATCCCCACGCGTGAAGCTCCGCACCCTCCATGAGAGCCGCCTGGTGCTCGTCACCGGCAAGGGCGGCACCGGCAAGACGTCGCTGGCGTCGGCCCTGGGCCGCATGACCGCGCGCAAGGGGCGGCGCACGATCGTGGTCGAGGTGGACAGCTTCCGCCCGGCCCTGACCGCCATGTTCGGCGTGACGCCCACCTACACGCCCACCGACGTGGGCGGCGGGCTGCACATCGCGAACCTCGCCTGGCGCGACGCGCTGGTCGAGTGGCTGATCGACACGGTCCCGGCCGAGCGCATCGTGAAGCTCATCCTGGGCAACCGCATCGTGCAGCCCTTCCTCGAGGCCACGCCGGGCCTGAAAGAGCTGGTGATCCTCAGCCGCATCATCAAGCTGATGGACGAGTACGATCAGGTGGTGGTCGACATGCCCGCGAGCGGCCACGCCGTCAGCCTGATGGGCGTGCCCAACGTGGCCCTCGACCTGATGCGCACCGGACCCATCCACGACCGGGCCCAGCAGATCCTGGTCACCCTCGAGTCGCGCCGCACCAACCTGGTCATCGTGGCGCTCCCCGAAGAGATGGTGGTCAACGAGACGGTCGAGCTCTGGCAGCGCATGCGGGGCGAGGTCAAGGGCCTTCAGCAGCCGCTGGTGGTGCTCAACCGGGCCGCCACGCCGTCGCTGTCCGACGACGAGCAGGCGCTGCTTCATCGGCTCTCCGAGGCCGAGACCACCGGCGAGGGGCCCGTGCACGAGCTGTTGCTCGCGGGCCGCTGGGAGGCCGGGCTCGAGAAGGCCACGGCCAGCGCGCTGGCGCGGCTGAACACCGAGCTGCCGCAGGCCGCCATCGCGTCGCTGGCGCGGCTGGGGGCGCTGGGCGGCCAAGAGGGCGGCCCTGACCGTATCGTCGAGCAGATGGTGGCCGCGCTCACCCGGCTCGAGCTGGCAGAGGCGAAGGCATGACCATCTCCGATCTCATCGCCCACAAGCGGCTGCTCATCTGCGTGGGCTCGGGCGGGGTGGGCAAGACCACCACCGCGGCGTCCATCGGGCTGCAGGGCGCGCTCATGGGCCGCAAGGTGCTGGTGCTCACCATCGACCCGGCCCGACGGCTGGCCAACTCGCTGGGCCTCTCGCGCTTCGGCAACGACGAGACCCGCATCGACCTCGAGGGCCTGGGCCTCGGGCAAGACGTGCCCGAGGGCGGCGAGCTGTGGGCCATGATGCTCGACAACCAGAAGACCTTCGACGACCTGATTCAGCAGATCGCGCCGTCTGAAGAGGCCCGCGACCGCATCCTGGGCAACCGCATCTACCGGGCCACCGCCGACAACATCTCGGGCAGCCAAGAGTACATGGCCACCGAGAAGCTCTACGACGTGGTGGGCTCGCGCCGGTACGACCTCGTCGTGCTCGACACCCCGCCGGTCAAGAACGCCCTCGACTTCATCGAGGCGCCGGGGCGCCTCTCGCGCTTCCTCGACAAGCGCGTGATGAAATGGTTTCTCACGCCATACGACGAGAAGAAGGTCTTCGGAAAGCTGCTGATGGGCACCTCGGCCGTTGCCTTTCGGCTGCTCGGCTACGTCTTCGGCAAGGAGTTCTTGGAGGACCTCTCGGTCTACTTCCACCTGTTCAAAGACCTCTACGACGGGTTCCGCGAGCGGCAAGAGGCGGTGGTCGAGATGTTCAGTCAGCGAACCACAGCCTTCGTGGTGGTCTGCGCCCCCACCGAGCCGTCGCTCGAGGTGGCGGGCTTCTTCCTCGACGAGCTGGCCACCCGGGGCATGCCCACGCCCGGCGTGGTGGTCAACCAGCGCCACCAGACCCGCGGCGAGGCCCTCAAGCCCCGGCGGGTGCTCGGAGAGCAGGCCACGGCCGCCGCCGAGGGCCTGGGTCCGCACACCGCCAGCCAGCTGCTCGCGCGGCTGGGCGCCGCCCACAAGCGGCTTCGCGAGCTGGCCCACCGCGAGGCCGGCCTGCTCAAGAGCGAGCTGCGGCCGCACATGAACCGGTCGCAGAAGCTGTGGAGCATCCCGCGCTTCGAAGAAGACGTGCACGACCTGCCCAGCCTGGCGCGGGTGGGGCGGGTCTTGCTGGCCGACCCAGGGGCCTGAGCCCCGCAGCTGGCTGGGCTACCGCTGCTCGATCCAGTCGGCGTGGCCACCGGCTCGATCCGTGCATGCTACGAGGCCGGCTTGCGGCGAGACCGGGGCCTGACCGGCCGCATCTCGGTGGACCTGGGCATTGAGGCGGGGGCCGTGACCTGGGTGGAGGTGGCCGAAGACTCGGTGGGCGACGCCGAGGTCACCCGCTGTGTGGTCTCCGCGGTCGAGGCGATGCGCCTTGTGCCGTCGGTGACCGACCAAGCCTACCTGCCCTTCGTGTTTTCGGCGCAGTGATGCGGCGGGGTCGGGGCTCGCCGCTGACCGTGCTCCCCGCGCCCGGCGGGGCTCGGGGGCACGCGGGTGCAGGTGGGTGGCGGGCGTGGCTTGGCGCGGGGAACGTGCAACGTGCAATACCTGGCACGTGCGGCCGTGACCGCGTGACAGGCGGGTCGCAGGTCGGACCGCACGCGGTCCCCGACCCTCAGGCCCCGGTGCTGCCGAAGCCGCCGGCGCCCCGGTCGGTCTCGTCGAGCTGGCTGACCTCCACCAGGGTGGCTTGCGGCGCGGGGGCGATCACGAGCTGGGCCACCCGCATGCCGCGGGTGATCTCCACCGGCTCGCGACCCAGGTTGACCAGCAGCACCTTCACCTCGCCGCGGTAGTCGGCGTCGATGGTGCCGGGCGCGTTGGCGACGGTGAGCCCGTGGCGGAAGGCGAGCCCCGAGCGGGGGCGCACCTGGCCCTCCCAGCCGCGGGGGATGCCGAGGGCGAGGCCGGTGGGGATGGCCTGGCGGTCGAGGGGCTGCAGCACCACGGGGGCATCGACGGCTGCCCGCAGGTCGAGGCCGGCGGCGCCCGCGGTCTGGTAGGCGGGCAGCGCGAGGCCGTCGCTGTGGGGGAGGCGCAGGACGCGGACGGTGGCGGGTTG
>JBDQIL010000049.1:0-10539 GCA_040264415.1 Myxococcota bacterium | reverse complement strand
GCTCGGCGTCGGGCTGCAGGTCGTCGATCCCGTCGCGAAACCACCAGCCGCCGTCGTTGCGGTGCCAGTGGGCCATGCTGACCGACAGCGCGCCCTGCAGGCCCAGCAGGTTGGCCACGATCAAGGTGCGCTGGGACCAGGTGCAGTTCCAGGCCAGCCACAGGTGATACCGCCCGGCCTCGGGCAGGTAGGGGGTCGAGCCGTCGGCCCGGGTCCAGCCGCGGCACACGGTCGGGGTGCGCGACCAGCGGCCCGACGCGTCGGTCTTCGCGGCGTCGTCCGACACCCACACGCCATCGATCAGCCGTCCCATCTGCGCTCCGGGCCAGGGTCGCCCCGGCGCTATCGCGCCCGACCTGCCCAGCCACCGCCGAGGCCAGATGGCTCCGACACCGCCCCCATCCTGGGCTAAGCTCGGAGGGCCCCAGAGAGGCCGGCCCGTCGAGGACCCCATGCTCAAGTTCACCGCCCGCAACTACGCCCGCATCGGCCAGGCCGCGCTCACCCGAGACGTGCCGGTCTACGCCCACTTCGGCATCACGCACCGATGCAACCTGACGTGCAAGATGTGCGGCATCTGGCGCTACGGCAACGAGAAAGAAGAGCTGTCCATCGACGAGATCCGCGAGGTCGCCGCCCGCATGGCGCGGCTCGGCGTGGTGCAGGTCAGCATCGGCGGGGGCGAGCCCTTCGCCGTCGACCACCTCGAAGACGCCGCCGAGGCCTTCCTGTCGCACGGCCTCAACCTGCGCATCCTCACCAACGGCATCGGCGAGGGCAACGGCCGCAACGTGGTCACCGATCGCCCCTACATGAGCCGCATCGACCGCTGCATCGACCTCGGCGTCAAGAACTTCAGCATCTCACTCGACAGCCTCTACCCGGCGCGCTTCGACTACATCTGCGAGTCCGAGGGCGCGTGGGAGACCGCGGTCACCACCATGTCGCACATCGGCCGGCGGCTGCACGGCGTGCCGGGCGCGATGCCCACCATCAACTGCGTGGTCAGCAACCTCAACCTCGAAGAGCTGCCCGACATGGTGCGCTTCGCGCGCGACCTGGGCTTCGCCATCAGCTTCTTGCCGGTCGAGCTGTTGTCCAGCGTCAACGAGGGCGTGCGCAACTTCGAGGCCCGGTTCATCCGGTACAACCCCGAGATGGGCATCTACCAAAAAGATTCGGCCGCCGAGGTCCGTGCGCGGGTCGACCGCGCCTACGAGCAGCTCATCGCCATGAAGGCCGACGGCTGGCCCATCCTCAACTCGACCCCGTACCTCAAGGCCTCGCGCGACTACCTGAAGTTCGGGCGCTTCCCGGCCGAGGGCTGCGACGCGGGCCGGCTGTACTTCAGCGTGGCGCCCAACGGGCAGTTCACCATCTGCCACCGCACCACGCACCAGCACATCAGCTTCCTCGACGACGGCTTCGAAGACTACTTCCACAGCGCCGCCTACGAGCAGAAGCGCATGATGGAGGCCGGGTCGTGCGAGGGCTGCATGCGGGCCTGCTGGATCGACACCAGCAGCATGTTCCGCACCATCCGTGGCTTCTACGAGACCGCTCGGCTCACGCTCACGCCGCGCCGCCAGGCGCCCATGACCCACGACGCGGCCATGGCCTGGGCCCGACGCGAAGATGTGCCGATCGTGCCCGAGATGGCAGCCAGCGCCAAATAGACCGGGAGCGACTTCCGTCCACGGCGCGGCGAGGCGCGATACGGTGTTGGCGCACTCTCCCCGAGGTCTCCCCATGGCAGCTGGCAAAAAGATCGGAACGGCCGTCGTGCTCGTCGCACTCCTGTTGGGGCTGGCCGCCATCGCCGGCGTCGGCAGCTACCTCGTGATGACCGACGACGGAGGCGATCCGGGCGCGACCACCGCCGCGAACGACCCCAGCGACGGGGACGACGCGGTCGCCGACGACCAGGACGACGACAGCGAGGCCGCGACCGACGAGGAGATCTTGGCGGAGCTCGCCGAGATGGACACGCTCGAAGACGACAACGACGACACGGGCGCCCCGCAGATCAGCAAGGCCGGCGCCAAGATGCGCATGAACGGCAAGATCGGCAAGCGGAAGGCCAAGGGCAAGACCGGCAAGACGCGCACCCGCGCCGTCAAGAAGGCGGCCCCGAGCCACCACCAGTCCCAGGACTGCTCCAAGGTCTCCGGCGTGACCAAGCACGCGTCCGACCACTACACGCTCAGCCAGGGCTTCGTGTCCACCTACATCAAGGACACGAGCAAGGGCCAGAAGCAGGGCTCGGCGGGCTGGTCTACGGGCAGCAACGGCCGTGACGGCGTGCGGGTCAAGCAGCTGCGGTGCGCTCCCCGCGTCGCCGGCATCAAGAACAAAGACGTCATCACCGAGATCGCCGGGCACAAGATCACGACGACCGCGGCCGCCTTCCTCGCCTACGGCGACATCAAGAAGGCTGACCGCTTCGAGATCAAGGTGCTTCGCAAGGGCTCCCCGCTCACCATCACCTACGACGTGGGCACCCCGAAGCTCCCCGCCGAGGCAGACGCCCCCGCAGAGGGCGACGCCGACGCGCCCGCCGCAGAGGGCGACGCCGCTCCGGCTGAGGGCGCAGCGGCCGAAGGCTCAGCGGCCGAGGGCGCGAACGAGTAGCCAGCTCAGCAGGCCGGCCCGCGCGGTCCACGCCAGGGTGCGCACCCAGTTGGTGGTCACCAGTCGCTCGATGGTCGCGGGGTCGAAGCCCCGCGCCAGCGCGTCATGGGCGGGCACCGACAGCGCGAAGGTGCTGCCCCAGGCCACCACCACGAGCGTGAGCCCGGCAGCCGCGGCCCAGCCGGGCATGAAGGCCGGCCGATCCACCACCAAGTAGAGCGCGCCAGCGAGCTCGACCAGCATGGGGGGCACCACGACTGGGCTGATCCAGCGCACGTGGAGCTGGTGGAACGCCGGGAACGCCTCGGCGCCGACGTGGGCAAACAGCGGATAGTGCACCAGCTGAACCAGCCAGATGAGGCCCACGAGGGCGCAGGTGGCGACAGCGTGGGCGACGAAGACGAGTGCAGCCATGCCTGTGGCTACCCCGACGACGACGCACAGGCGGACCGAACTCCGCCGTGTCGGTCACACCGCGCCCCACCGCGGCGTAGTCGCAACCCAGCCGCCACCGGTCACCCTTGACGGAACCGGGTGCCTGGATACCCCTCCCGCTCCCGCCCGGAGGCGCCCCGCCGCATGCGCAACGTGCTCGCCATCTTCCAGCGAGAGTTCGCCAGCTACTTCGACAGCCCGCTGGCCTACCTCGTCATCCCCGCGTTCCTGGGGCTGGTGGGCGGCTTCACGCTGTACTTCCAAGACCTGCTCGGGGGCGGCGTGGTCACCCTGCGGCCCCTCTTCTTCTGGTCGGCCGTCTTCTTCCTGCTGCTCATCCCCGCGGTCACCATGCGCCTCTTCGCCGAAGAGAACCGCACGGGCTCCATCGAGCTGCTGGTCACCATGCCCGTCACCGAGGGCCAGATGGTGCTGGGCAAGTACCTCGCGGCCCTGGGCCTGATGACCGTCGCGCTGGCGCTCACCGTCAGCTACCCGCTCACGATGGGCTCGCTGGGCGACCTCGACCCTGGGCCCGTCATCGGCGGCTATCTGGGCCTGTTCTTGCTCGGGGCGTCGTTCTCCGCGATCGGCACCGCGGCGAGCGCCCTGACATCAAATCAGGTGGTGGCCTTCCTCATCGGGCTCATCCTCTGCCTCGTGCCCTTCGCCACCGGCTACGCGCTCACCCGCGTGCCGGCCGATCTGCTGCCGGTGGTGCAGTACATCTCGTTCGAGTACCACTTCAACAACCTGGCGCGGGGGGTCGTAGACAGCCGCGACCTCATCTACTACGGCGCCGTGGTGGCCCTCTTCTTGCACCTGGCGGTCTTCGCCCTCGAGCGCCGGCGGCTCACCTGATGGACCTCCGACGCCGCCTGCTCGCGCACACCTGGGCCCAGCTCGCGCTGGTGCTGGCGGCCGTCGTGCTGGTCAACACCTGGGCGGCGCGGTCGTTCACGCGGGTTGATCTCACACAAGACAAGCTCTACAGCCTCGACCTCGCCACCCGGGTGCTGGTCAACCGGATCGAGCGGCCCCTCACCGCGAAGGTCTACTTCACCCGCGGCCTGCAGGCGCCGTACAACAATCATGAGCAGGTGCTGGTCGACACCCTCGAAGACATGCGGGCCTACTCCCGCGGCCTCATGGAGATCGAGGTCGCCGACCCCACCAACCTCAAGGAGCTCGAGGCCGAGGCCCGTCGCTTCGGCATCGAGCCCATCCAGTACCGCTACCGGGGGGAGGGCGTCACCGAGATGCGGAAGGTCTTCATGGGCGTGGCGCTGGTCTACGGCGACCAGCAGCAGGTGCTGCCGGCGGTCACCGACATCGCGACCATCGAGTACGACCTCGCGCGGGCGCTCAAGGGCCTCGTGACCGACGAGGAGCCCCGCACCATCGGCTGGACCGTGAGCCACGGCGAGCCCGACCTCTTCGGCACCCAGGGCGGCCCGCTCGCCACCATCCGGTCGCGGCTGGCCGAAGACTACACCCTCAAGCCGGTCGAGCTCGGCGGCGAGGGCGGCGTCCCCGACGACATCGACGCCCTGTACGTGGTGGGCCCGCAGAAGCCGCTGTCGATGCGCGCCCTCTACCAGCTCGACCAGTACGTGATGCGCGGCGGCGCCATGGCGATGTTCGTCACCAACACCCGCGCCGACATGCGCACGCTGCGGCCGCAGAGCATCTACCACGGGCTCGAGCCGCTCATCGGGCACTACGGCGTGCAGCTCAACCGCGACCTGGTGGTCGATCGCACCATGAACGGCATGATGCGCTTCCCCGTGCGGCGCGGGCAGTTCGTCCAGCAGGTGCCGGTCAACTACCCGCTCATCCCCAAGGTCACCGACCTCAGCGCCGAGCACCCGGTGGTGCGCGGGCTCGACAGCATGCTGTTCCCATTCGCCAGCTCCCTCACCGTCGCCGACCCCCTGCCCACCGGCGTCGAGGCCACCGTGTTGGCCACCAGCTCGCCGGCCTCGGGGCGCATCAAGGGGGTCGTCACCATCGATCCGGGCGCCTTCAAGATGGTCGCGCCCGGTGAAGAGCGCGGCGCCGCGCCTATGGTGGTCACGCTGACCGGTGCGTTCGGCAGCTACTTCGCCGACAAAGACATCCCCACCACCACCTCGGACGCGGGGCGCGTGGTGCGCGACGACCCCGCCACCAAGCTGCGACAAGGAGCCCCCGCCCGGCTGGTCTTGTCTGGCTCGGCCGACTTCGTGGCGAACAACATCGCGTTCATGCGCAACCTCACCGACTGGATGGCCCAAGACGAGAGCCTGATCGGCATCCGGTCGAAGACCGCGCAGCTGCCCGCCCTCGACCCGATGGAGCCCATGCAGGCCCGCCTGCTCAAGCTGGGCAACCTGCTCGGCGGTTCGGTGCTGCTGCTGATCTTCGGCCTCGGCCGCTGGCTGCTTCGCCGCGCCTCGGGCGGCTACAAGCCGCGCGCCAAGGCCACCGGGGAGGCGGCATGAGGCCCTCCACCAAGACCAGGGTGCTCGCGGCGCTGGTCGCCGTGCTGTTGGGCCTGAACCTGATCGACGCCGGCACCGGCGAGCGCCTGCGAGAGACGCTGCCCACGATCGAGGCCGTCTCCCGCGAGAACGCCACCCGCATCGAGCTGAGCTCGGCCACCAGCAAGACGGTCCTCACCGCGATCCCGGTGGCCGACGCCGCACCCGGCGACGACCCGGTGCGGTGGGAGCTTACCGCCCCCATCACCGGCCCCGCCGACCAGCAGGCGGTCAAGGCGCTCCTGGCGAGCTTCCGGAAGGAGGTCCCGCTCGACGTCCGGGTCGACGAGGGCAACCTCTCCGACTACGGCCTCGACCCCGGAAACGGCGTGGTGGTCGAGATCTGGCGCGAAGACCAGGCTGAGCCAGCCGTCAGCTTCACCGTGGGCTTCGACTCTCCGGGCGGCTCGTCCTTCCTGCGCCTCTCGGGCGACGACGCCGTGTACCGGGCCCGGGTGGGCGGCCGGCACCGCTACGACCGCAAGCCGGCCGAGTGGCGCAACCGGGTGCTGCTCGACTTCGACGAAGACCTCGTGGCCGCCTTGCAGGTCGATGTGAGCGACGAGACGCGCACCCGGCTGGTGCGGGGCGACAGCCCGGGCGTCGACACCGACGGCCTCCCGCTGCCGGGCCCCTGGCAGCTCGACCCCGATCCCGGCTGGCCCACCGACCAGCTGCTCGCCGAGGCCATCGGCAGCAGCCTGGGATCGATGCGGGCCGGCGAGCTCCTCGGCGCCGACTTCGAGGGCGGCTTCGATCCGCCCGTGGCCACCATCTCGGTCGAGCTGGCCACCGGCGAGACCCGCGCGGTCGAGGTGGGCTCGCGCACCGTCGAGGGCGCCGCGTTCGTTCGCATCGTGGGCGAACCCGACGTCTACCGGGTGGCCAGCGCCACCATCCGTCAGGCCCTGTCGTCGCCGGTCGAGCTGCGCGACAAGACGCTCATGCGCTTCGCGCGGCAAAACGTCGACACCATGGCCTACCAAGAGGGCCGCACCACCATCCTCCTCCAGCAAGACCTGGCCACCGGTTCGTGGAACGTGCTGCAGCCCGACAACATCGACCTCGACGTCAAGCTGGTCTACTTCGCGATCAACACCATGGCGACGCTGCGGTCCGACGAGGTGGTCGAGGGGGTGTCCCTCACCCAGGCCGGCCTCGACGAGCCGCAGGCGCGCATCGTCTTGCGCTTCCTCGACGGCCACAACGAGGGCCTCGAGATCGGCCGCCCGATGCAAGACGAGCGGGGCCGCACCTACTTCTACGTGAAGGCCGGCGGCAGCGACCAGATCCACCTGCTGCGCGAGCCGGTGGTCGCGAAGCTCAAGGCCGGCTTCGGGCGGGGCTGACCAGCGGGCACCTCACCGACGGTCCGGCGCCACCGACGGGGCATGCTTGGCGTAGCGACCCGAGCCCACGTCGAAGCGCAGCTGCCACGCCTGGGGCTCGTTCGAGGGCGCGGGCACCACGGCGAGCAGGTCGGCCCAGCCGGCGTCAGAGCGGCTGTCGAGCGGGGCGATGCCGGTGGCGATGATCTCGACCAGCGCGCGGTGGCCGCCGCCCGGGCAGCGCCGGTACACCCGCCACGTACAGGCGGCGCGGAGGCAGGAGCCCGGCAGCTCGAGGATCCGGTCCACCCAACCATCCTGGTCGAGATCCAGCGCACGGTGGGGGGCGTCGTGCAGCGTCAACGGGAGCGCAGCGCACCGGTGGAGGGGGTCACGGCCCGCCGCCGCCCGCTGCGCGGGCGAGGGGTCGGCGGCGCGCGCAGGGGTGCCCGCGAGCGCGGCGATGACGAGGGGCAGCAGATGGAGAAGGGGGAGCACACGCCAGGCTAACGAGGCATCCGTCGGCACAACAGGCCCCCGCGATGTCCGCCAGACGAAGGGCAGCCACGATAGGAGCTCGGCCGCTCTCGCGATGGATGCCTGATGCGCGCCCTGCCCTGCTGCCTCGCCCTGCTGGCACTCTCGTTGGTGCCCGCCATCGCGTCCGCAGCGCCCGCCTGGCCGCCCGCAGCGCCCGCGCCCGGCCCCACGAGCGAAGCCGACGCGCCACAGCAGAGCCCCTGGGGCGCGCCAGCAGACCCGGCCTCCGGGTCGGCGATCGCGCCCGCCACGCCAACGACCGCCACCACCGCGCCCGCGCCCTCTCCCTGGGGCGGGACCCGCTCCCTGGATCTGGTCTACACCGGCGGCAACGGCGGGGTGGGCTCCGGCGCCTACGTGTTCTCGGTGCTGCGCGCCCTCGACGCCGCCCAAGCCCAGCTCGACGGAACCCTGAGCGGGGCCCGCTCCTTCAACGGCGCGCTGGCACAGGGCCCGTGGCTGCTGCACGCCGACGACCGCCGGGTCTCCACCCTCATCGACCTGCTCAGCGGTGGCCGGGTCTCGTGCACGCCCGACGGCGTCGCGCGCGCCTGGCTGACCGACACCGACGTGCTGGTCGGCCCCCAGCGCGCCGACGACTCGCTGGGCGCCTGGCTCGACCTGCGCCTCGACCCCGCGACCGAGTGGCAGCGGCGAGCCTGCACGGGGCCGGGCGGCGCCACGGCCACCCTGATCGGCCCGGTCGGCTCCCCCGACCCCTCCTGGACCCTGGGCGCCTGGGAGTTTCGCAAGGCCATCGACCTCACCTGGTCGGGCGCCTCGGGGGCGCGCTCGCTCACCCTCACCGGCGTGCCGGTTCAAGACGCGGCGCGCATGTTCGCGGCCATCGGCTCGCTGCGGCGCGAGCGCCCCGGCGCGCTCTTCGTAGACGCAGGCTCCTTCGTCGATGGTGCGAGCACGGTGCGAGATGGTGCGCTCAGCCTGCACCGCCCGCTGGGCTTCGAGATGCTGCGGCGCCTCGACCCCGCCGCGCTGGTGCCCGGCGCCACCGAGCTGGTCGCCGGGCCGCGGAGCTTCGCCACCGAGGCGATCGGGCTGCCCTACGTGGCCACGAACTGGCGAGCCGACGACCCCGCCCTGGCGCTGCCCCCGTACCGCATCGTCACCGTAGACCACCCCGGCGGCCCGCTCCGGGTGGCGTTCTTGGGCGTGCTCGACCCAGCCCTTCAGGCCTGGATCCCCGAGCTCGCACGCGACGGCGTGCAGATCACCCACCCCGTCGACAGCGTGCAGCCCGTGATCGATGGCCTGGCCGCGCTCGCCGATCCGCCGCAGGCCGTGGTGGTGCTCACCACCGCAGAGGGCGCCGTGCTCGCCGACCTGCGGCGCCGCCTGCGCGGCGTCGACCTCATGGCGGGCGACCCCACCTTCGCGACCGTGCGGGTGGAGGAGCGGGTCGTGCAGCTGCGTCCGCTGGCCCGGGATCAGAAGGCCGCGCCGCTCACCGTGAGCCTCGACGGCCTCGCGACCGCCCAGCTGGTCTTCGAGGGCGAACACCTGACCGCGGTGCGATCACGCCCGCGGCTGCTGCGAGGCGACCTCCCCCGAGATCCACTGGCGTCGTCCCGCATCACCGAGACCCGCGCCCAGGTCTACCCTCGGCTCGACACCCCGCTGCTCGGCCCCCCACCGGGCGGGCCGCTGGCCACGTGGTCCGTTGCCGACTGGAACCGCCTCGTATGCGAGGCAATTCGGGTCGAAACTGGAGCGCATACCGTCCTCTTGCGAGACCTGCCCCCCCCTCCGTCAGTGCCAGGCGCCCTCACCGCCCTGCAGGCCCTCGACCCGCTGGCCATGCTCGACCAGCTCCACGAGATCCGCGTCCCCGGCGACAAGCTGCTGCGCGTCCTCGACAAGGCCTTCGAGGTGGCGCCGGTCGCCTGCGGGGCCACCTCGCTCGACCCCGCCCCCGACCGACGCGCCATCGATCCGCTCCGCACCTACCGGGTGGTCACGTCCGACCGCACCCTCCACGGCACACCGCTCGGCACGGTGCTCAGCGGCGTGAGCGCGTCCGGCCCGCTCGATGCGCCTGGCGAGGTGCCGCTGCGGGGGGCCGAGGGCCGCCCGCTGGGCTTGCCGGCCGCGACCCTCGACGGCGTGCGCGCGGCGGGCGTGCGCGCCGGCGACCCCAGCCTGGCCGCGCCATGGCTCCTCGATACGGCGCCGTCCACCGTCCCGTCGCTGTGGCTGCTGCGAATGAGCCAGCTCTCGCTGCGGGTCGACCGGTTCGATGGGGTGGAGGACGAGACCTTCGCGCAGGTGCCCGAGACCCTCGCGACCAACCCGTCGAGCCTCACGCTGGCCGTGGCGGTCGACTCCGCGCTCGAGCACTCCAGCGCGGCCACGGTGTGGGACCTGCGCCTGCGCGGCACCTACGCCACCCTGCAGACCGACGCCGAGGGCGCCGAGGACCTCACGCTCGCCGAAGCCGAGACCGCCGACGACGTCCGGTGGTCCACCTCGCTGTCGGTGCCAGCCTGGGCCATCCCCGCCGGCAAGCCGCTGCAGGCGATGCCCTACACCGAGCTGCTCTACGACACCGAAGTCAGCGCCACCCTCGACGAGACCGGGGTCGAGAACCCCAAGCAGCGAGATCTCTCGCTCACCACCGGCCTGGCGGCCCGCCCCCTGGGCGCGCTGCGCACGCTGCGGGTGGGCGCCTTCGCCAACCGCGACCTGAGCCGGCTCGACGAGAAGCCCACCGAGTACGGGGGCCGCCTCGAGGTCGGCACCTCAAAGCGCCTGGTCGATGCGCTGACCTGGACCACCCTCGCCGACCTCCAGCTGTGGGCCAACACCCGCGACGACGACCCGAGCGACCTCCGCTTTCGGGCGTTGGCCGAGACCCGAGTGGCCCTGCCGCTCGCGCGCTGGTTGGCGATCTCCGCCTACGCGCAAGGCTTCGCGCTGCGGGGCCGAGTGCCCGAGACGGACACGCTGGGCGCCGCCTGGACCCTGGGCGCCGCGCCCGCCATGTCGAGCGCGGCGCCCTCGAGCTCGATCGGCGACCCGGCCGTTGACGGTCGATCGGCGACCGCGCCGTTGACGGCCCGCGCCCT
>JBDQIL010000048.1:0-10592 GCA_040264415.1 Myxococcota bacterium | reverse complement strand
GTGCTGCTCTATCGCCGCGACCTCAAGATGCGGAAGGGCAAGATCGCCGCCCAGTGCGCCCACGCCAGCGTCGGCGTGCTGCTTCGGCCCGCCCTCCGCGCGTCGGCGCCCGGCACCGACCCCCTCCCGGTGCCGCTCGGCCCGGTGACCGAGGCCTGGCTGCGCTACGGCCAGGCCAAGATCGTGCTGTCGGTGGACGACGAGGAGGCGCTGCTGAAGGCCCACGCGCTGGCCCTCGAGGCGGGTCTGCCCACCATCATCATCACCGACGCCGGGCACACCGAGTTCAAGGGCGTGCCCACCCGCACGACGGTCGCGATCGGGCCCGCACCGGTGGCCGACATCGACGCCATCACGGGGCGAGACGGCGCCATCGCCACGAAGCTCGCGTGAGGCGGGCGCTGCCCCTGTTCGCGCTGGGGCTCGCGTCGCCGCCGGCGGCGGCGTTTCGGCTCGACGACCACCGGGCGCTGTCGGAGCGCGCGGTGGCGCTCGAGCCCTCGGTGGGGGGCTGCGCCGAGGGGATCGCCCAAGGCTCGGTCACCGAAGACCTCGATCTCATCGCCAAGTGGGGGCGCTACAGCCACTACTTCCGACCCGTCGGGCCGGTCGACACCGGCCATCGAGTGACCTCTGAGGTGCGGCTCGCGGCGCTATGGGCGACGATCGAGGCGGCGCTGGCGGCCGGCGAGGCGGCGCCCTGCGACACCATCGGGCGGGCCCTCCACCACATCCAGGACATGGCGTCGCCGCCGCACGTGGTGCCCATCACCCACAGCCTCACCGACCGGTTCGAGGGCCGCAGCCACGCGCCGGCGATCGCCGACGCCGAGCTCCTGCCGGTCCCCGAGCTCGCCCACCCCCTGCAGATCCATCACGCGCTCGCCCTGTCCACCTGGGCCGCGGCCTCCGAGCCGCCCTGGTCGAGCATCTGGGTGGGCGGCGACGGGGACGCCTTCGGCGCCTACGGGCCCGACGGGGATCGCTTCGACGACCCGTCGCTCGACTGGCCCTTCGACGCCTTCGCCCAGGCGCGGGTGAACGAAGGGCTCATGGCGTCGCGCGCCTTCTTGAGGCTGGTCGGGGAGCGCATGGTCGCGCCGCCGGCGGGGGCGGACGGCGAAGATGGGCCGGCGCGCTCGGCTCCGGCCCGATAGAGTCGCCGTCTCCCCAGACGATTCGCCCATGCCCGCCGCTATCCTCGCGCTGGTCGTTGTAGACGCCACCCCCCCGGGGGCGCGACCCGGCGCCCTGGCGGCCGCGATCTCCGATGGCCTCGACCCGCTCGTTCGTGCGCTCGAGGGGCACCAGGGGGTGCGGCTGGGCCTGCACCTCAGCGGCACGCTGGGCGCGGCGCTGAAGCGCCAGGATCCCGATCTGCTCGCCCGCATGGTGGCGCTCTCGCGGCGCGGGCAGCTCGAGCTGCTCGGCGGGCCCCGCTTTGGTGCGCCGCCGGCCCACACCCAGTGGGTCGATTCGGTCCGTCAGCTGCGTCAGCACCATGAGTGGCTGTCCTCCACCTTCGGCACGCCCGTCCGGGGCGCCTGGCTTCCCGCGGGTGCCTGGGACCCCATCCTGCCGCGCCTGCTCCACCAGGTGGGGCTCCGGTACGCGCTCCTCGACACGCGGCTGGCGCGGGCCGCGGGGGCTCAAGACTCCGGCGCGGGCCCCTATGTGGCCGAGCGCGACGGCTCCTTCGCGCGCCTCGTGGCCTTCGACGATCAGCTGACCGCGCTCGCGGTGCGCGACCCCCGGGTCCTGGCGCACACCCTGCGCGCCCGCGCCGCCCAGCAGCGTCGCGCCCACACGGTGGTGATCCCACTGAGCGCCCTCGACATCGATCGCGTCGTGGCGCTCTTCAGCGTCCTCAGCCATGGCTCGCTGCGGGTGGCGGTGCCCTGGCAGCTGGTCGAACGGGTGGGCGCGCGGCGCCTCGCGCCGGTCGCGGGGCTGCCCATCGCGGCGGCGTGCGCGCGGCTGTCCCCGGCCGCGGCCGCTCAGCTGCGCGCGGCAGAGTCTCCCTGGGTCACGGGCCCTGCGTGGGAGGCCACGCTGCACCGTTTCGACGCGGCCGACCGCCTGCACGCCGCCCAGGCCCGCGTGAGCGCGCTGGTGGCGGCCGCCGGACGCGCGGCGGCGCGCACCGGGCAGCGAGACCGCCTGCCCGCGCTCATCGAGCGCCTGGCCCGTGGGCAGGCAGGCGCGGCCCTCGAGCCCGGCCCCGACGGCGCCATGTGGGACCCCCGCGCCCGCCACGCCGCCTGGCGGGCGCTGGCGCAAGCCGACGCCGCCGCGTGGCGCATGTCTGATCGCCCGCGCTGTCACGTCCACGCGCCCCCCGATCCGCCCGGCGACCGGCCTACCCGCGAGGCCATCGTCGTCCACACCCCCGATCTGGTCGCGGTCATCGACCCCGCCCGGGGGGGCGCCATGAGCGAGCTGACGCTCTGGGGCGAGCACCCCGTTCACAACACGCTCGCTCGACCCGAGCGCCCCATCGACGCCGACACGGCGCTGTTGCCCGTCCTGCTCGACGACGTCGACCTGCCCACCGGCGAGGGCGCGCGGGCGATCCCGCCGGTGCCGGCCCCGCCGACGGTGACCTCGACCTCGCAGGCCGAGGCCCAGGACCGCCACCCTCGGCTGTCCTTCCAAGACCGCATGTTCGGCGCCTCGCTCACCTTCGCCAACCTCCGCCGCAGCCAACCCCCCGAGATCGGAGACTTCGCTGACGGTAGCTACCGGGTGGAGCGGGCCGAGAAGATCGCTGGCGGGGTCGAGATCGCCCTCAGCCGCGAGGGCGCCTTGCGCCCGGCGCCCGGGGTCGAGGGGCTGGTTCGGGTGGCCAAGATCTGGCGCTTCTCGGGGCACGCGCCCTGCTTCAGCGTGTCCTACGACCTGAGCAACCGATCTCGCGAGCCGGTCGGGGCCCGCTTCGGCGTGACCCTCAACCTCAACCTCGACGGCGAGACGGGGCCTTCGCGGGTGCTTCGGTTCCCAGACGCCCGGCCGCTGCCCATGGAGACGGCGGTGGAGCGGTCCGGGGTCGACCGCCTCGATCTCGTGTTCGCCGACGCGGGCTTCGAGCTCACGCTGCGGGTGAGCCCCGCGGTCACCGTCTACGCCTACCCGGTGTTCGTGCGTGCTCCCGCCGCCGAGCTCCAGGCCGGGTGGGCCGCCGCGAGCCCGCCGTCCGACTTCCAGGGCGTGTCGCTCAACCTGCTGTGGCCGATGGACCTCTGGGGCGAAGAGCGGCGGTGGGTCTCCATCGAGCTCGAGGCCCGGGCCCTCGCGGGGCGCCGATGAGCGGCCCGGCGGGCAGCGTGGTGCTGGCGCTGCACGGGCACATGCCGTGGGTGCTGCAGCACGGTGACTGGCCGCACGGCAGCCACTGGCTGTACGAGGCCGCCCTCGAGGTGTGGCTGCCGCTGCTCGAGGCCATCGACGCGGTGCATGCGGCCGGGGCGCGGGCGCCCATCACCCTCGGCCTCACGCCCGTGCTGCTCGAACAGCTCGCGCACCCCCGCTTCAAGGATGGCTTCGCGGCCTTCCTCGACGAGCGCATCGCCCGGGCCGACGCCGACGCGGTCCACGCCGGCGACCCCTCGATCCGCGGGCTGGCGGCCGACTACTGGGGGCCCTGGCTGCGCCGGCATCGCGCTCGCTTCGACGCGATGGATCGCGATCTGGTGGGCGCCTACGCCGAGCACGCGCGGGCCGGTCGGCTCGAGCTGCTCAGCAGCTTCGCCACCCACGGCTACGCGGCGCTGCTCAAGCACGATCGGTGCATCCGGGCCCAGCTCGAGATCGGCCTCGAGACCTCTGAGCGCCACCTCGGCTTCCGCCCGGCTGGCATCTGGCTGCCCGAGTGCAGCTTTCGGCCAGGCGGCCCGTGGCCGCAGCCCGTACTGGGTGGTGAGCGGCAGCGAGAGGGTGTCGACAGAATCCTCGAAGCGGCTGGAGTCACCCACTTCTTCGTCGACGCGCACCTGCTCGCGGGGGCCCGCAGCGAGGGCGTGTGGGCCGGGCGGAGCTTCCACAAGGTGGGCTGGCAGGCGGCCGACCAGGACGGCGCCCAGGGGTGGCGGTCGGTGCTCGAGCCCCATCGGGTCCACACCGGCGGGGGGCCGGGTCGGGTGGTGGCCTTCGCGCGCCACCCCGACGTCAGCGAGCAGGTCTGGTCGGCCGACGCCGGCTACCCCGGAGACGCCCGCTACCTCGAGTTTCACAAGCGCGCGGGCCCGGACGGGCTTCGGTATTGGCGGGTCACCGACCGGCAGACCGACCTGGGCGGCAAGACCTGGTACGACCCCGAGGCCACCCACCACGCGGTCCACGCCCACGCCCAGCACTTCGCGGCCCTCGCGAGCGAGCGCGTCGTGGGCTGGCGCGACGCGACCGGGCGCGACGGGTGCGTGACCGCCGCCTTCGACGCCGAGCTGTTCGGCCACTGGTGGCACGAGGGCGTGCGCTTTCTGCGCGACGTGCTGCTCACCCTCCATCACGACCCCACCGTGCGGGTCGAGACCGCCGCGCAGCGCATCGCTCGGGTGCCCCCCGACAAGGTGGCGTGGCTGCCCGAGGGATCGTGGGGCGAGGGCGGCGACCACCGAGTGTGGCTCAACGATCGAGTGGCCTGGACCTGGGAGGCCCTCTACCGAGCCGAGGACCGCTTCTTGGGGCTCCGCTACCGGGTGGAGGAGCAGGGCGGGCGCCCAGCGCCAGAGGGCGCGCGCGCGCTGCTCACCGAAGCGGCCCGCGAGTTGCTGCTGGTGCAGGCCAGCGACTGGCAATTCGTGATCACGAGCGGCGGCGCCGTCGACTACGGGTTCCGGCGCTTCTGTGGGCACCTCGACCGCCTCGACGCGCTGCTCACCTTGCTCGACGACCTCCTGTCTGGCCTCCCGCCGAAGCCGGAGCTGGTGGCCCGGCGCGCCGAAGCGTCGGCCGCAGACGGCTGCTTCGCGCACCTCAATCTCGACGCCTGGCGGGCCCGGCGCTGATCAGCGAGGCACGACCGGGACGCAGTCTCGGTGGACCATCACGCCCGGCATGGCGCCCAGAATGACCGGCTCGTAGTCGCCCGCTGGCGAGAAGCAGATCCAGCTCGACCAACCTGGCGCGGGCACCGCGTACAAGCCGTCGCCGGCCGCGGCCGTCTGGGCCCAGCCCTCCCAGGTGCCGGGAGACTGCTGGTAGAGCACCTGCACCGCCCGGGTCCCGCGCACCCGGCCGTCGTCGACCGGCGCGAGATCGGCGTCGAGGATGCGGCCGAAGAGCATCCCCTCGTCGGTGTTGAACTGGGCCCGGGCCTCGGCGTGCTCGGCCTCGAGCCGGGCCCGCTCGGTCTGGGGGAGGGCGCGGGCGGTGACCCCGTCGAGGGTGTCGTCCGGTCCGAGGGGGCCCCAGCGGTCGGCCGAGAGCAGGATGGCGGTCGGGGCCAGGTCGCCGCCGCGGGCCGGTGCCTCGGCGAGCCCGTCGGCGAGGTCGTCGCAGTCGTCCACCACGACGAAGAGGCCCAGCGAAGAGGCCCGGGGGACGTCGGTGAGGGCGAAGGCGCCCGCGCCGTCGAGGGCCACGGCCGGCGAGACCGTGGGGTCGCCGCCGCTGGCGAGGGGCGCGGGGTCGAGCCACGCCACGCAGGCGTCGGTGAGCAGGGCCTCGTCGGGCCAGGTGCGCGCCACGCCGGAGATGGTGAAGCCCCCGACCGTCACGTCGGGGTCGGTGCCGTCGGTGCCGTCGGCGCCGTCCGCGCCGTCCGCGCCGTCCGCGCCGTCGGTCGCCGGGGCGCCCGCGTCGTCTCCGCCCGCGCCGGGGTCGGGCTCCCCCCCACAGCCCGTGAGGGCCGCCAGGGCCAAGAGCGCGCCGCGCCATCCACCGATCATCCTGGCCGCCATGGGGACCCTCCGAGGGCGGACGCTACCACGCCTCGCCTGGCCCAGGATCCCCGCGCTCGCCGGGCGTTGCGGGAACTTCACGACTCGGGACTGTGGGTCGGCCGATCCGACATTATGGTAGGCGCGTGAGGCAGGAGCGCGGTCCGTCCCGCTGCCGGTCTCGGACATTTCATCTGCTCCGGAGCCCGTCATGCTCATTGCCCTCGCCCTCGCCCTGTCCACGTCGGCCCTGGCACAGGAGGAGGCGCCGCCCATCGTCGGCGGCTCGACCACCTCCGACTTCGCAGCGGTGGGCGCGATCGTGGCGTCCTATGGCTCCTCGGGTGCCGACTTCTGCTCGGGCACCCTCGTCGACAGCAACTGGGTGGTCACCGCCGCGCACTGCGTCGACGCCGCCATTGACTACGAGCGCTACGGCTACGACATCTACTTCGTGTTGGGCTCCAGCGTCTCCTCCATCGACGACTACGCCCAGGCGGTCGAGCTCTACATGCACCCCAGCTACGGCGGATCGTCGGTCGCCAACGACATCGGGCTGCTCGAGCTGGGTGGCGGGGGCATCACCTCGGTGACGCCGGTCGTGATGAACACCACCGCGCCCTCCGATTCGTGGTCCGAGATCACGTACGTGGGCTTCGGCATCACCGGTGACGGTCGCTCCGACTCCGGCACCAAGCGCACGGTCTCCGTCGACTACTACGGCCGCGACAGCCAGTTCGTCTACACCCTCGACCCTGACGGCCGGACCAACATCTGCTCGGGCGACTCCGGTGGCGCGGCGCTGTGGTGGGATGGAAGCCAGTACGTGCTGGCGGGCGCCAACTCCTTCGGCTTCGACATCTACGGCGGCCGGCCCACCTGCGAGGGCGATGGCGCCGCAGCGGGGGCCACGCGGGTCGACGCCTACCGGTCCTGGATCGACACCACGATGGCCACCGGCGAGGGCGGCTCCACCGGCGGCTCGTCGTCGGGCGGCGGCTCCGGGTCGGGCGGCAGCTCGTCGGGTGGCAGCTCGTCGGGCGGCGGGTCCGGCAGTGACGGCGGCTCCGGCTCGGGTGACGACGGCGGCTCTGGCTCTGGCTCGGGTGACGACGGCGGCGACGGCGGCGTCGAGGACGAGACCGAGTCCCCCGCCGAGACCTTCGGCGACACCACCGCCCCCGAACCGGGTGGCTGCTCGGTCACCGGCCTCGGCATGGTGGGCTTGGGTGCCCTCGCGCTGCCGGCCTTCGCTGCCATCCGGCGCCGCGAAGACTGAGCGGCATGGCGCGAAGGGGTCCGCTGCGCTGCAGGCGGCACGGCTGACGCCGACCGGCAGGGTGGCGCGGTGACGTCGGCCCTCGGCTCGGTCAGATCAGCTCGATGTCGTGAATTCGCTGGTGATGCACGATGATGTGCTCACCATCGCCGGTCTCGATCATGTCGCGGAAGCGCTGGCCCCACGCCACGTCCTCGGGACGGTAGTACTGGCGGGCGTGCACGGTCTGGTTGAAGGTGTCGTCCATGCCGGTGAGGCCGGCGATGATGGCCACGAGGTTCGGGTCGCACCCGTCGGGTCCGATGAGGTCGGCCAGTGGGCTGTCGGCGTCGAGCCGGTGCATGGCCACCCAGCTCATCGAGAAGAGCGGGGTGTTCTTGCGAACCAGCTCGATGTCGACCAGCCGCCGCATCTTGTCGCCTTCCTGGGTGGTGTGGTCCACCAACGCGGCCACCGACAGCTGGGCCTCGACGATCTGGTTTCCACGCTCGTTGGACATGCGGAACTGCAGCGTCGGGATGCCGTTGCGGTCGTTGACCACGGCGCGGTTCGAGAAGACCACGCGGGCGGTGGGGCGGCTGACCTTGGCGAACATCAGGCCGCTGGCCATGGCCATGCCGATCAGGCCCAAGAAGCCCTCGAGGTTCGACAAGAGGTAGGCCCAGGGCGTGGTGGGGGCCATCACGCCGTAGCCGATGGCCGCCATGGTCTGGACGCTGAACGAGAAGGCCTCGAGCAGGCTGCCGGGGTTCGGGGCGCCGATGCAGTCCCCACCGGCCAGGTATAGGGTAGCGAAGAGCAGGTTGAAGGCGATGAACGCGGCGAACATGAGGAGCACGAGGCGCCCCCACGAGACCCGCAGCAGGTGGTGGTAGACGTCGGTGAACCGGGCGAAGTTGGCGCCGCGTTGCTCGACGCTGGGGCCAGTGGTCTCGGACCAGGCGAAGATCCGACGGCGCTTGCGGGGGGCGTTCATGGCGGAACCCTACCCTAGCGGCGGGACCGTGGAGGCGCTCCGGGGACCGCTCAGAGCCCGGCCCCGAAGAATCCGTAGACGCGACCGCCATCCCCCACATTGGGCGCGCCCATGAGCAGATCGGGCAGCCCGTCGCCGTCGACGTCGCCCATGGCGGTGCCGATTCCGAAGTACCCGTTCTCCACCGGCGCCCCCGTCAGGCGAAGGTCGCCCGCCTCGACGCTGTGGACGCCGGTGACGGGCCCGAGGAAGACCGCGGCCGCCCCTGCGCGGGAGGCGGCGTCGCTGTCGTAGCGGTCGCTCAACACCAGGTCGTCGAGGCCGTCCAGATCGAGGTCGCCGACCGTGTCCTGGTGGAGCGGGGATCCCACCTGCCGTCGGGTGACGGCGCCCGTGATGGTGGCGATGGCTGACGCCGACGTCGTGGCGCTGATGGGTCCGGAGAAGACGAACCACGCGCCCGCCCGGTCGCCATCGGTGGCGTCGAACCGGGCGCCCACCAACAGGTCGGGCGCGCCGTCACCGTCGAGATCGCCGGTCTGGAGCGAGCCACCGAAGTCGGCGCCGGCGTCGCCGGTCAGCGTGAGGTCCGCGTCGGCGGCGGCCCCCGACGTGGTGACCGGGCCCAGGAAGGCGTAGACCGTGTCGGCCGCGTCGGCGCCCACCAGCAGGTCGGCGGTGCCGTCTCCGTCCAGGTCGGCGCCCCCGTCCACCCAGATGCCGAACCCATCGCCGCTGGTCTCGCCCGTGAGGATCGCGTCGGCGTCGCTGGCGGAGCGGTCGGTGTCGAGGGGGCCCAAGAAGACCGCGGCGCGGCCGGCGTCGGCCTGCCATGCGCCCACGACGAGGTCATGGTCGCCGTCTCCGCTCAAGTCACCGAGGCGAGCGGCGAGGGTGTAGCCGACGTAGTCGCCGGCGCTGCCGCCGGTGAAGGCGGCGGTGGCGTCGTCCGCCGAGAGCGCGCCCGAGAGGGGGCCCTGAAACAACAGGGCGACCCCCTCGAAGGTGCCAGCGGGGTGGCCCTCTGCCCCCACGAGCACCTCGTCGAAGCCGTCGCCATTCAGGTCGTCCACCGCGCGGAGCGCGTAGCCGAAGAAGTCGCGACCGGCGGCCGCCGACAGGGTGGCGGTGGCGTCGCTTGCGGCGAGCGCGCCCGAGAGGGGGCCTTCGGCCACGAAGGCCACGCCGGCGTAGGTCGTGCCGTCGTCGGCGGCGCGGCTGATGCCGCTCGAGACGAGATCTCCGGTGCCGTCGCCGTTGAAGTCGCCGATCGCGACGCGGTAGCCCACGTCGTCGCCGGCGGCCCCGTCGAAGGTGAAGTCGGCGTCGGAGGCATCGAGGCAGGTCTCGTTGACGTCGCCGTCGCAGTCATTGTCGACGCCGTCGCTGCACACCTCGGCGGCGCCGGGGTTGCGGCGGGCGTCGCCGTCGTCGCAGTCGGTGGCGTCGGCCGCCCGCGGGTCGGCGTCGGTCGATGGGTCGGCGCAGGACCGCACCCCGGCACCCTCGGGATCCCCGTAGCCATCGGCGTCGGCGTCTGGGTACCAGGTGGGCACGGCCGCGGGGTCGAGGGAGTCGTCGTCGGCGTCGACCCGGCCATCGCAGTCGTTGTCCACCCCGCCATCGCAGATCTCCTCGGCGTCGGGGTGGGCAGTGGGGTCGCGGTCGTCGCAGTCTTCGGCGGTCGTCGCGTAGGCTCGCCCGTCGGCCGGCGGGTCGCACGATCGCACCCCTGGGTCGTCGGGGTCGCCGTGACCGTCGCTGTCGGCGTCGCGGTACCAGGCGGTCACGCTGCCTGGATCGACCGATGGGTCCGCGTCGTCCGCTTGGCCGTCGCAGTCCTCGTCGCGGTCGTCGGGGTCGCAGCGCTCGGTCGCGTCGGGGTGGATCTCTGGGTCGGTGTCGTCGCAGTCGGTGGCGTCGGTCACGGCATCGGCGGGCAGCGCACAGGCCTGGATCGGTGCCTCGGGATCCCCGAAGCCGTCTCGGTCGGCGTCGGTGAAGCCAGACGCGCCGGAGGAGGCGTCCACCGAGTCGTCTGCGTCGTCGATGAGGTCGTCGCAGTCGTTGTCGAGGCCGTCGCAGACCTCGGGCGCCGAGGGGTTGACCGAGCCGTCCTGGTCGTCGCAGTCCGTGTCCGCGCCGTATCCGTCGCCGTCGGCGTCGATCACCGCGGGGTCGCCGCTCGAGTGGCTGGAGCCCGGGTCGGGGGCGCCGCCGCACGCGACGAGCGCCAGCAACAGCCAGCCGGTGGCGCGGGCAGGGCAGGGGGCGTGGGGCATCGGCTCTCCCGGAGGCGCGGGCAGCCTACCACTCCAGCGGAGTGGACTTGGCTCGCGGCGAATCGTGGCGGAGCCGTCACGATCCCGGCCCCGCTCCCGTGGTACGAGTGGGCATCGCCGGAGCACCGATGACCGTTCGCGCCTTGCTGACCGTCGCCGTGACCGCGCTCTCCCTTCAG
>JBDQIL010000047.1:0-10674 GCA_040264415.1 Myxococcota bacterium | reverse complement strand
GCGGTCATGGGGTCCTCGTGGGGGGAGGAGGATGCCACAGGCCGGGCGGCGCTGCGGTGCCTGTCGGCTGGGTCGACCGTCGCGACCGCCCAGGGTTCCATCGGGATAGCGGAGGCCATGGCCGACCACCTGCCGGATCCACCCGACGCTCCCCAACCGGGCCCCTCGGTGACCGACTGGGTGCGTGGAGACTGGCGCGAGGCGCTCATCACCAGCCTCGCGCGGCTCGAGCGCCACCTCGACACGGTCCGCGAGCGCCCCATGCGCCGCACCGTGGTGTGCGACGCCGTGCTCGCCCTCGAGGGGCCCGGGCTGGTCGCCTTCCTGGGCTTGCTGCTTGAGCGCAGCCGCGCCGGCAACGGGCGGGCGCGGGCGGTGCTGCAAGAGCTCGCCCTCGAACCCCACGTCTTCCGCGACATCCCCTATGCGCGGCTGCAGGAGGCGTACCGGGTGGCCCGGGAGTGTGGCGCCGACGAGGTGGCCGAGATGTTCCTCAGCGCGCGGCAGGAGCGCAACCCCACCATCGACGAGGCCTTCACCGGCAACGAGCACCTCGACCTGCCCCTCGGGGTGCGCCGCTCGGCCGCCCGCACGCGCGACCGCAACACCCTCGATCGGCTGGTGCACGACCGCGACCACCGGGTCATCCGGCTGCTGCTCGACAACCCACGTCTGGTCGAGCGCGACGCGGTGCGGATCGCGGCCATGCGGCCGCAGCGGCCCGAGGTGCTGTCGGTGGTGGCCCGACACCGGCGGTGGTCGAGCCGGTACCCGGTGAGAAAGGCGCTGGCCTGCAACCCCTATACGCCCGCGCCGGTGGCCCGAAAGCTGCTGCCGACCCTGCTTCGGCAGGATCTGCGCTTCGCGGTGGAGAGCGGCGCGCTGGGGCCCGAGCTGCGAGAAGAGGCGCGCCGCGTGCTCCACCGGAAGCCCGGAGAGGCGCTGCCGGGCTTCGAGCTCAGCGGGGCGCTGGGAGACGACGCCGACGGGGTGGCGCTGCCGGTCGAGGCCGACGGCGCTTGAGCGGCGCTAGCGGATCTCCTCTGCCTCGCTCACCTTCTGGGCCTCGGGCTCAGAGACGGCGTCGGTGACGTCGATCTGGTCGGCGTCCTTCTCATCGTCGGTCATGCCGTCTTTGAAGGCCTTCACGCCCTTGCCCATCTGGCCGAGCACGTTGGGCAGCTTGCCCACGCCGAAGAAGATCAGGACGATCACCAGGACGACGATCCATTCCCAGGGGCCGGACATTCCGAACATTGCGATCATGGGCTCACGCTAACCGGACGGGCCGGTCCTGGTGGAGAGGGGAGTGGAGCTTAGACGCTCCGCGGGGCGCTGGAAAGGCCCGCGACGGGAAAGGGCGGGCGCCAGACACCCCGCTCCGTAACCCACCCAGAGATGAGGCCGGCCGGGGTCACATCGAAGGCCGGGTTCCAGACCGGGATGTCGGGCGGCGCGACCGGGTGGCCGGCGAGGCAGCGCAGCTCGTCTGCCGGGCGTTGTTCGATGGGGATGTCGGCGCCGGTCGGGCAGCGCCGGTCGAGTGTGCTGGTGGGCATGGCCACGTAGAACGGGACGCCGTGGTGGCGCGCCAGAACGGCGAGGCTGTAGGTGCCGATCTTGTTGGCGGTGTCGCCGTTGGCGGCCACGCGATCGCATCCGACCACCGCCGCCTGCACGCGCCCCGAGGCGAGCAGGGCGCCGGCCATCCCGTCGGCGATGAGCGTGCAGGGGATGCCGTCGCGCAGGCACTCATAGGCGGTGAGCCGCGCCCCCTGGAGGTAGGGCCGGGTCTCGCAGGCGTAGACGTGGATCGGCGACCCCGCGGCCACGGCCGATCGCACCATGCCCAGCGCGGTGCCGTGGGCGCTGGTGGCGAGCGCGCCGGTGTTGCAGATGGTGAGCACGCCGCCGCGGAGCAGCGGCGCGCCGTGGCCACCCAGGGCGCGGTTGATGCGGCGGTCTTCGTCGTGGATGGCGCGGGCCTCGGCTTCGACCTGCGCGTCGGGCACGGGCGCGAGCCGCTCGAGCGCCCACCGCAGGTTGACGGCGGTGGGCCGGGCGGCGAGCAGCCCCGCAGAGGCCTCCGCGCGGTCGTCGCCGGCGCGAACCGCCAGGGCGAGCCCATAGGCGGCGGAGATGGCGATCGCGGGGGCCCCGCGCACCACCATGTCGGCGATGGCGCCAGCCACAGACTGCCACGTGTCGAGGCGCAGCCACCGCTCCTCGGTCGGCAGGCGCCGCTGGTCGAGGAGCCGCAGGGCGTCGCCGCTCCATTCGATGGCGTGCATGGTCGCTCCTGCGCTCAGGGTCGGTCGGGCTGGCCAGGGCGGACGATGCCGCGCACCAGGAGCGCGCCGAAGACCACCGCGCCGATGGCGGTCGGCACGAAGCGCGCCCGCAGTCTGTCGAGGACCTCGGGGCTGAGGCCTTGGCCCATGGTGAGGTTGAGGCCGGAGATCACGGCCTGCGACATGCACGCCAGGAAGCCGACGAGCAGCACGATGGCGAACCAGCCGGACCGGTGCCAGGGGGGAGCGGACGCGCTCACGCCACCGCCCCGTCGCGCACCACGCAGTGCGCGCGCCAGGCGCCCATCTGGTGGACCAGCGAGGCGACGTCTGCGGGCTCGCCCGGCGGCGGCCGGAACAGCACGAGGTCGCCCACCGAGCCCTCGCCGAGCCAGCCCAGCTCGGGCCGCCCCAGGGCGGCGCCGGCGTGCCGAGTGAGGCCGAGCACGGCCTCTTCGACCGTGAGGCCCTGCAACAGGCAGCCCAGGGTGGCGATGGTCCAGGGATCGTGGACCGGGGACGAGCCGGGGTTGAGGTCGCTGCCCAGGGCCATCGGGACCCCCGCCTCGCGCAAGGCGGCGACGGGCGGCGCCGTGTCCCGCAGATAGAGCTGGGCTCCGGGGAGCAGCACCGCCACCGTGCCGTGGGCTGCGAGGGCGGCGACGCCGGCGGCGTCGAGGCGCTCGAGGTGCTCGACCGACACGGCCCCCAGGGCGGCGGCGGCGGCGGCGATGCCGGTGTGGGCCACCTGCTCGGCGTGGGCCTTGACCTTCAGCCCGGCGGCCCGGCCGGCCTCGAGGATGCGCACCGACTCGTCGAGGGAGAAGGCGCCGCGGTCGCAGTAGACGTCGATGCACTCGGCGAGCGGCGCGCACCGGGGCAGCTGCTGGTGCACGATCTGCTCGACGTAGGCCGCGCGGTCGCCGCGGAGCTCGGGGGGCACCGCGTGGGCGCCCAGGAAGGTGGGCACCACGCGGACGGTGTCGGCGCAATCCCAGGCCGCCTGCAGCAGCCGGGCCTCGGTGTCGGGATCGAGGCCGTACCCGCTCTTGATCTCCACCGTGGTGACGCCGTGGCCGCGCAGGTTCAGCAGGCGCTGTCGGGCGTCGGCGGCGAGGTCATCGCGGCTGGCAGCCCGGGTGGCGCGCACGGTGGAGAGGATGCCGCCGCCAGCCTCGAGCAGCTCGGTGTAGGAGGCGCCCGCGAGGCGCCGCCGGAACTCGTCGGCCCGTGAGCCAGCCCAGACCGCGTGGGTGTGGGGATCGACCAGCCCCGGGAGGCCGATGAGGCCGGCGCCGTCGATGACCTGCTGGGCGTCGGGCGCCCGCTCGGAGGGGCCGATCCAGGAGATCTCGCCCTCGGTGAAGGCGACGCTGTGGTCGGGGAGCGCGCCCAGCCCCTCGGCGCCGGGGGCGCAGGTGTAGAGCGTGCGGATGTGGTGGACGAGCAGGTCGGCGGCCATGGTGCCGACCTATCGCGGTGGTGAGGCCGGGGGAACCGGCGCGAGCGGCGTGGACCGGCGGGGGCCCGCGACCACCCGCCCGTCGATGACCCGCAAGCCCAGCTCCCAGAGGAAGCGGGCCTCGAGCAGATCTGGGGACAGGGCGCTCCAGGCACCGAAGATCACCCGCATGGCGCCGGTCGCGTCGATGGCCAGCAACGCGCCGTCGGTGGACTCCACCAGCGCCTTCAGCGGCGAGCCGAGCGAGGGGGTGCGCAGCCGGACCGCGCCGGTCCCGCCGACGAGCGCCACCACCCGCCCCTCCGCGTCGGCCGCGAGCAGGCTGCTCCCGTTGCGGTCGGTGGACATCGTGGTGACCGGCCCGATGCCGGTGGGCGTCCGCCAGCGGAGCTCGCCCGTGCGGCCAGAGAGCCGGCCGATAGAGGCGTCTTCAAAGGCCACGAAGGCGTCGCCCGAGGGACCGTGCGCCAGGACCACCCCCGCGCCGGTGGGCAGAGGGGCCGCGCCCTGCGTGTCGGAGCGGGGCGACCACCAGGCCAGCTGGCCGGGGCCCGTCACCCACAGCGTGCTGTCGGGCGACCAGGCCACCCCGGTGGCGGATCCGGTGAGCGGGAGGCGCGCCTCGCCCAGGTCGCTGCCGGTGAGGCCGCGCAGCGACACCGCCCCATCGCGGCCGGCGATCGCGATCTGCTGGCCGTCTGGGGCGAAGGCCAGCGCGCTGGGCGCGGGGGCCTTCACCGGAATCGTCCGGGTGGCGCTGGACTCCACGTCGACCGCCGCGACCCCCCCGCTGGCGTCGAGCATCACGGCTGTGACCCAGTCGCCGCGCAGGTCGGCGGCCACCACGGGGGCCGCCAGCCCGGTGATGCCCGTGGCCAGCTGCCCCGATCGGTCGCCCCGGTGGAGCACCCAGCCGCCCGCGTCATCGGTCACGAGCAGCCGGCTGCCCCGCAACACGAGCGCGCCAGGAGACAGACGCGCCTGCGGCAGCCGACCCACCGGGGGGGCGGGGGGCCTGCGGTACCGCACCAGGCCGCCGCCCGCGATCTGCAAGCGCGCCCCGTCGAAGGCCAGATCGCAGGGCGCGGGCTCGCGGACCACGGTCGGGGTCCCCCCTGCTGGCGCCCACCACAGCTCGCCGGACCGGTAGCCCACGGCCACGTCCCCCTGGTCGCTGACGGCCAGCCCGCAGCGCCACCCGGGCGGAGCAGGCAGCGGGGCGGCCGGCGGACCGGACACCGCCGCCCGCCGCACGGGCCCATCGATCTCAGGCACCGCAGCGACCCAGCCCCCGTGTGGCGAGACCGCGAAGGCGTCGGAGGGCCCGACCGCGAGCGGCGCCGCGTGCGCCCGGGTCTCGGCCAGCCGGTCGACCTCCACCGTGTCGGTTCGGGCCGACGCGAGGGCGTGGCCCAGCTGGCCACGCGCGAGCCGGGCGGCGGGACGGAGCGTTCGGGCAGGTTCGGTGAGGGTCACCAGCGAGCCGTCCACCCGGGCGACGGGCTCTCGAAGCCTCGGCCCCACCTCGGCGGCGTCGACCGCCCAACGCTCGACCGGTCGCGCTTCGTCGTCGAGCAGCACCACCCCGCCGCCATCAAGGGCGATCAGGACCCCGCCGTCGGGCATCAGCGACAGGTCGCGCGCCGGCGCGTCGAGGGTGGCTGTGGCCCAGGGCTTGCGGCCCACGCGGATGGCGACGCGCTCCTCCGAGGTGCAGGCGGTGCGGTCTCGGCGCGGGTCGCGATCGACCTGGTCGCAGTCGGGGTGGAGCCGGTGCTCGTGGGTGATCTTGGGGCGCGCGGCGCCCCATGCAGCCCCCGCGATGCCCTGAAGGTCGGGGTCATCGGGCGTCGTCGTCAGCCCGAAGATCGACCAGGCCAGCGCGTCGTCGATGCGGCCGGCGTCCCAGGCGCGGGTCGCCTCTGCGGCTGGGTCGGCGGCGCGGGCCGGGGGCGCCGCCATGCCAATCAAGGGCGCGAGCAGCGCGCACCGAGCGAGGAGGGGGGGCATGGGCGCTCGCGCTTCGGGGTCGGGCGCCCATAGCCTGCGCGCGCCCGTCGCTCACGGGTCGGCTATCCTGATGGCACTCGGAGGACCCATGGACACAGCCCCCCTCGCCCCCCTCGCCGCGATCGGCTTGGCCGCGCTGCTCGCCGGCTGCGGCGACAAGGCAGACGCCGGATCCGACGGAGCTGGCGGCAGCGATGCGGCGGACGGCTCGGACGGCTCGGACGGCTCGGACGGCTCGGGTGGCGAGACCGTCTACCCGTCGGGCCAGCGCATCCTGCTGTATTACGGGCACGAGGGCTACGGCCCAGAGGGCTCCGGGAAGGGGTCCTTCGAGGCGATCGACGCCGAGTGGAAGGACCGCTACGGTTGGAACACCGACCACCGCGACACCTGGACCGAAGACCTGAGCGACTACCGCTTCGTGGGCCTCCTCGCGCCGGGCGCGGGCGGCTCCGCGTCGTGGTCGGCCGACGAGGTGGCCACCTTCACCGGGGCCCTCGAGGCGGGCACCCGCGTCGCCATCTTCGGCGATCGCAGCGCCTGCGGATCGCCGGTGGTCAGCGAGCTGCTGGCGGCGCTGGGCACCGAGATGCGCTTCACCGGTGACGCGGCCTCGGCCAACTCCGTGGTGCAGACCGACGACGTCAACGGCAACCACCAGATCGGCGCCGACGCCAGCGCCGGCATCCGCATGAAGGAGCCCTGCTACATCGACCCCACCGGCGGCAACGGGGTCATCCGCGACAACAACAACAACGTGCTGGTGGCGGCCGACGCCTTCGGTGACGGCGGTGAGATCGTGTTGATCGGCGACTTCCAGTTCATGGACGACGGGTCTGGCTACCTCGACGAGTCCGACACCCGGCAGTTCGCCGACAACCTCGTGGTGGTCGAGCCGGGCTACGTCGCCGGGGGCAGCGACTCCGGGTCGGGGCGGCGGTAGCTCCTCCCCCCACCCGCCTGCGCGCCGCCCTCGCGGTCGCTGCTGTCGCTGCGGTCGTCCTGGCCACCCAGGTCGAGGCGCAGGTGCGCTTCGTCGACTTCCTCGGGTTCTCCATGCGGGCCCGCGGGCTGGCCGAGGGGCACGGCCGCCTCGTCGATCCGCTCTACCCGGTGGGCTACCCGGCGGCGCTGCTCGCGGCCCGCGCGGTCGTGGGGGACGTCGTGCTGGCAGGCAAGGTGCTGGCGGTGCTGGCGGGATCGGCCGCCGCCGGGGCCGCCGCTTGGATGCTGCGCCCGGCCGCCGGCCTGCTGCTCATCGCGCTGCCGGTCGGGCTCGCGTGGGGCAGCACCGAGGGCACCGACATGGCCGCGGCGGCGGGCTGCCTCGCTGGGCTCGCGGCCGCCTGTCGGGGGCGCTGGGCGACCGCCGGGGGGCTGCTCGGGCTCGCCTGCCTCACCCGGTACACCGCGTTCGCGGCGCTGCCGGTCGCGCTCCTCGTCTGCGGCGGGGGCGCGCGGGGCCGCCTCCGCCTGCTGGCGACGTTCGCGCTCGCGACCCTCCCGCACTGGGGCCTGGCCCTGTGGCTGGGCCGCTCCCCCCTCCCCGACCAGAGCTACAACCTCGCCATCGCCGCCGGGGGCCGCCCCACCGGGCTCTGGACGATGGACACCCTCGCCCGGTGGCCCGCGGCCACCGCTCGCGCGTCCCTGGCCGCCTTGGGAGATGGCCCGCAGCGCGCCGCGGGCCTGCTCGGCTTGGTCGGCTTGGCGATCGGGCTGGCCCGCCGGGACCGCCGGGCGGTCGCGCTGATGGTCTTTGGGCTGGGCCACATCGCCGCGCTGGGGCTGGCCTTCTCGAACGCGCGGCTGGCGCTCCCGGCGACGCTCGCGATCTGCCTCGGCGGCGCGTGGTTGGTGCCGGGGCGGGCCCTGGTCGTGTTGGCCGTGGGCCTGCTGGGGTGGAGCCTGACCCATCCGCCCGAGCCCGACCCCCACCTCGAGCGCCTCGACGCGGTCATCGCCGCTACCGCCGGCCTGCCGGGGCCCATCCTGGCCTCTGATCCCTGGTTCTACAGCGCCCACGACGGCTGGCTTCAGCAGGGGGTGCCCCCCCGCGCGGGCGCAGGGGTTCCGCTTCATCGTGCTCGACCCGCCCCGCGTGCGGCGCACCTACCCGCTGCTGAGCCCGCTCCTCGAGCGCGCGGGGGCGCCAGGCCTCACGCTCGAGGCCGCCCCTGGCACGTGGAAGGTCTGGCGGGTGGAGGGGGCCGAGGACGCGGTCAGGTCGCCAGGGCCGCCCGACCGAAGGCCTCCTTCACCTCCTCGTCGTTGAGCGTGACCAGGCACCAGATGCCGATGGGCAGACCGATCAGGCAGCAGGCCGAGCTGCACGGGAGCATGGCGAGCACCGAGGCTCCCATGGCCATGCCGTAGCTCTCGAGCTTCTTCATGCGCAGCGCGCCCAGGATGATGACGATGGCGAAGGCGAAGGTGAGCACGCCCGAGCAGGCCGCCCCGGTGAGCTGACCGACGAGCTCGGCGGGTGCCATCTGCCCCTCGCTCGCTGCGATCCCTCCGGTCACCCCCATCACGACGACGTAGAGCGCGACGCCCAGGCTCGACAGGAGGTTCAGGCCCCCGAGCACCAGGAGGGCGATGGCGGGTGTCTCGACCCGGCTCTGAATCTGGGGGTCGATGTCGGGGGTCATGCGGGCTCCGGGAGAGGCCGCATCCTACCGCCCGGCGCGGGTGCCGCGCAGGGGCAGTCCCCCGCTTGGGGGCGCGGCGGATTATGGTCCCGGCTCCGGCCGGAGCCCCCATGACCCAGATCGGTGACTTCTTCGCTCGGATCATCAGCGCGGGCGGCAGCCGTGGCCTGTCCGGCGACGCCGAGCTCGTGCTGGCACCCGATCCGGCGCTCGCATTCTTCAACGAGCGGCTGCGCCGCCACACCACCAGCGACGACCTGGTCGCCGAGCCCGAGCGGCTCTGGGACAGCAGCGGCTTCCTCTCGGGGCGGGGCGGCCTGCGCAGCCACCTCCTGGCGGAGCGCGGCGACGGGGTGCTCGGCCTGACCGACATCCTCGTCGTCGTCAACCAAGACGACTGGCGCCGCAGCTTCCGCGAGGTCCGGCGCCCCTGGGTCGACCGCGTGGCGGGGCTCCTGCGTGATCGCTTCGACCGCTGCGTCGAAGAGGAAGACATCCACACCCTCTTCCCGCAGCGAGAGGTGGGCTTCACCGTGGTCGAAGACGGCGGCGAAGCGCTGCGGGGCCACAGCTTGGGCCTCGAGCGCGGGCAGTTCGTCACCGGGCTGCTCCCCAACCTGTACGGCGGCGCCGTGGGGGCCTCGCGCCCGGTGGTGGCCATCCACCTCAACCTGCCGGGCCAGTGGGAGGGCTACCGCGAGGTGGGCCGCTTGTGGTCCGACCAGGTGCTGTTCACGGTGGGCACCCACTGGCTCGACAACGCCAGCCACCCCGCCCTCCGCGAGCCCGCGCTCTACCGCCTCTATCGCTACGGCGACGGCAGCTTCGTGCACGTGGTCAACCCCGAGGTGCGCGACCGCTACCACATCTCGAACCAGCTCACGCCCGGCGGGGCGTCGGTGCTGTCTCTGGAAGACGCCAACGGCGAGGCCGTGGCCTACATCGTCGTGGCCGTGCTCGATGACGACCAGCAAGCCCCACAGCGGCCGGCGGCCGCTGCGCCCGCGCGCCCCATCACCTTGAGCACCGTGCCCACCGCCGACCGCAGCCCGCCGATGCTGCTTGCGGGCAGCAAGACGGTGGTGCCGCTCGAGCTCGACGAGCGCATCCTCACGCTGCGCGAGAGCGGCGCCCTCCTCCAGAAGGTTCACTTCGCCCGCTTCATGGAGGGCTACGACGTCTTCATCGGTCGCTCGGGCGAGGTCGCCACGGCGATGCCCCGGCCCGCGGCCAGCCTGCACGTGCGTGGCCGACAGATCAGCATCGAGGCCCACCTCCCGGGCGTGAAGCTCGGCGGCGTCCCCCTCCCGGTCGACGCCCCGGAGTTCATCACCGGCGAGCGGATCATCTCGGTGGGGGGCCACGAGCTTCACTACCGCGACCTGAGCGGTTTTCAGGAGGACGGCTGGCCCTACCTGGGCGAGATCCGTCGGGCCGGCAGCACCGCCCACATGGTCTTCGGCTCGCGCTACCTCGTGGGTCGAGATCCGCGGTGCAAGGTGCGCCTGCCCGACGAGCCGCACAACGACAACATCGTCTGGCGTCCCGAGCTGCGGTCGGGTGGCAGCATCCGCTCGCGCAACGGCGAGATCCCGAAGAGCCGCTTCTACATCGACTCCATCATGGTGGCCTCCGAGCACGCCGAGGTCGATCTCACCGACGAGCCGCGGCTCTTGAGCCGGGCGCGTCATTGCTACACCTACGTTCGGCGAGACGGCGCGATCCACCCCCTCTACCCAGCGAAAGACGGCGGCGGCCCCATGGAGATGGGCCTCAAGCCGGGCGACGAGCTGCTGGTGGGCAACTGCGTCTTCGAGGTCGCGCTGACCGACCCCGACACGCGGCCCCCGACCTCGCTCGCGCCCGAGCCCCTGTCGGCGGAGGTGCTGGCGCAGGCCATGGACGACGACGACGAGCCGGCCGAGCCCCGCGCCGCCGACCCCTTCGATGTGCCGGCTGCGGCGGGCCTCGGCGAGGCCGGTCTCCGCCCCGAGGCCCTCTCCCTGTCGGGCGCCGCCCTCGACAGCTTCACCATGGAGGACGCCCCCACCGCGCGGGCCCTCGACCGCCGCGTCGCCGCGCCGATGCTGCCCGACGAGCCGCGCGTGTCGGCGCCGATGCTGCCCGACGAGCCGCGCGCCTCGGCGCCGATGCTGCCGGGGTCGATGTCCGACTTCGTGTCTGGGGGCGACGAGGTGTCGGCCGAGATCATGCCCGAAGCCCCCCGCGCCCCGGAGCGCTCGGGCCCGGACTCCATGAG